>CABUMZ010000058.1 GCA_902492825.1 uncultured Collinsella sp. | reverse complement strand
GGTAGACCGGCGGAACCCCAAAGCTACATCACCATAACGTAGCGCGATCCCACGTAGTACTGCTTACCCATCAGGACCGGCTCGCCATTGGGGCCGATAAAGCCGGCACGCAGGTTGAGCAGTGGATCGTGCGGAGCAATGCCCAACTCGGCCGCCTGCTCGGTATTGGCACGAACGGCCTCGACCGTGCGGTAACCAACCGAGACAATCGGCGTTCCGCCAACACGCTCGACCTCGGCAAAAATCGACTTGTCCTCAAGATCGGCCGTCAACAGCTCACGGTAGGCGTCAAACGGCACAAAGATGTTCTCCTCAAAAATGGGCTCGCCGTCGGCCGTACGCACGCGCTTGATGTGCAGCAGCAGCGCGTCCTTCTGCAGGCCAAAGAACTCCATCTCGTTTTGACGTGCCGGCACAATCTGGCGATCGACCACATGCGCGCCCGCCTTCATGTCATTATCGGCACACAGCGCGGTAAACGTCTGCAGCGTCGAAGCGTGGAACTGGCGGTTGATGTGCGGCGTGGAGACAAAGGTGCCACGGCCCTGCTGCTTAACCAGGTAGCCATCGGAGCACAGCTCCTCGACGGCGCGGCGCACCGTAATGCGGCTCACGTCGTACTGCTCGGCTAGCTCAAGCTCGGACGGAATACGCTCCTTGGGTGCATAAACACCTTTCTCGATCGCGTCCTTGATTTCGTCATAAATCTGCTGGTAAAGCGGTGCATTTTTGGGCGTAGGCATATCTAATCACTCTTATCGAAATATTGAAATAACTAATACGTATATAACGTCTAGTTTCATGTTACCTCAGTTTGATAAAACGATACACCGCATACAGCAAATCCTTACCTGCCGTCGTCCTGCTGCAGGCTGTCCTGCTCGCTGAGGCGCGCCTGCCTGCTGGCCATGCGCGCGGGCTTGTCGGGATCGGGAACGGCCGTGGGCATGGGCTCGTCGACATGACCGCCCCACCAGCCGCCCACAAAGTTGAGCGTGTGGAACACGTTGATCACGGCGCCGGGATCAATGTCGCACACCAGCTTGATAATGTCCTGACTCTCGTAGGTCGAAACAACGGCGTGCAGCAGGTACATCTTTTCACGGCTGTATCCGCCGATGACCTCAGCGCAGCTAATGCCGTGCTGAAAATGGTTTACGTAGGCGGTCATGACCTCGTCTGCCTTGCGCGTCGTGATCTGCAGCGTCACGCGGTCGTAACGACGATAGAAACTGTCGATGGTCTTGGTCGAAATAAACTGGAACACGATGGAGTACGCCGCCTTGTCCCAGCCAAACATAAAGCCAAAAATCGCCAGGATAAAGCAGTTGAAACCAAAGATGACGCCCCAGATGGTCTTGCCCGTGTGGTTGGAGACCCATAACGCGATAAAGTCGGTGCCGCCGGTGGATGCGCCGGACTTAAGCGCGATGGCAGCGCCCAGACCCGAGACCACGCCGCCAAAAATGATAAGCATGATCTTGTCGCCCAAAAACGGAGCGAAGTGAAAGACGTTGAGAAACAGCGATGAGAGCACGACCTGCATCATCGAGAAGATGACGAAGCGCTTGCTAATGCCGCTCCAACATAGGAGCGCCACGGGGATGTTGAGCGCGAGCATACCGAGCGAGATGTCAATATGAACGCCGCCGAGCGAGGTAACGCGATCGAGCAGGACCGCGACGCCGGTAAGACCGCTCGGAAGCAGGTCGGCGGGTTGAATGAACGCCTGGATCAGGAATGTCTGGAGAACGGCGGAAATTGTGACCGCCACGGCGGTAATAGCGCGGCGGACGATGGTGAGACGGCCGAGCATGAGCACGCGGTCCGTGAGCTGATCGATGGCGTTCGCCACGTAGGCTCCTTTCGAAGGCAGATGTGGTTGTGGGGCATGCCCGCGATTGTAGCATGGAGCGTACGGGGGCGCTTCAATTCACCCTCCCTCGACAACCAAAGCGGGACCAGCAACCCCCACGACCAAAGGCCCAAATTACAAGTGAGTAGACTTTTTACGATCTGTCGAGCACACCCAAAACCGCCACCCCTGTGACCTGCGGTTTTACAAAGGAAGATATGCATTGTGCTCGGCCTGCGCCAAAAAGTCTACTCACTTAGCCCGAATCGAAGCCAAACGGATCAAAATAGAAACCAAATTGAGCCAATCCACCGAAAAAAACGTTTGAACCCGTGCTTCTCGCGGCGGATTGACACTACAAAGCGGCCAAAATGTCGGTCAAATTATCGATAACGGCATCGGCTCGCGATTGATCGAGGTTAACGCCCTCGTGCGGACGCAGCGCCAGGACGCGGGCGCCGGAACGTTTGCCAGCCTCGATACCCAAAGGCGAATCCTCGATAACCAGGCACTCGGCGGGCTCCACACCCAGCGCTTCCATGGCGCGCAGGTAGATCTCGGGGTCGGGCTTAAACGCGCTGCACTCGTGACCGCTGATGGTGTAATCCAGCACATCGGCAATGCCAGCAATCTCCACCAGCTCGTCGATCAGCTCGCGATAGGACGAACTCGCGATGGCACACTTCACGCCACGCTCGTGCAGCTCGCGCATCACCGGCTCCGTCTGCTCGTTGAGCAGCTCGGCATACGGAACGGGATGGTCCGGGCTGTAGACCTGCTTGTACTCAACGCGCAGGCGTTCGCGCAGCTCAACATCGTCGGGCACCAGCGCCTCCCAAATGGCAGGCTCGTTAGACCCCGAAAGATCGGGGATCTCGTCAAAGTGGAAGCCCTTCTCCTCCATAAACGCCACGCGACGACGGTTGTAGAACCACTCGGTATCGACCAGCACGCCGTCCATATCAAACAGCACTGCCTTGATCATACGCATCTCCTCCCACCTGCCAAAAAGGGTCAGGTTTATTTTGGTAGGTTTTATCTGGGGTTTTGCGGCGCGACAGACACGCCCTCCCCAGAGCAAAAAAGGGGACGGGGCGAAAACCCCATCCCCTCTCAATCAACCCGTAAGGTCTACTTACTTGTGATTAGTAGGAAAGCTTCCACATGTAGCGACGCATGGTCAGCGGGTGCTGACGGGCCTCGGCGATCTGGTTGCCGTACTCGCGCATAACGGCGAGGTGCAGCAGCGGGTTGAAGTAGGTGACGACGCTCGCGGGCACGGCGTCAGCCAGGCCGTAGTCCTTGGAGTCGATCAGAGCGACCTTGGCGCCCATGCGCTCAAGGAAGGTGAGGGCGCGGGCGTCCATCGGACGGGTAGCGCCATCGGACATGAAGAAGACGTAGGGCTTACCCTCGGTGGAAACCTCGAACGGGCCGTGGAAGTACTCGCCGGTGTTGTAGGCGGCGGCGTCGATCCACTGCATCTCGGTGAACAGGAAGGCGGCGTGAGAATAAGCCATCTTCTCGGAGGCACCGGAAGCCATGAAGTAGATCATCTTGTCGTCCTTGAAGTCCTCGGCGAACTTCTTGGCGAGCTTCTTGCAGTGCTGAGCGGCGTTCTCGCAGAGCTCGAAGACGTTGGTGAGGCCGGTGATCATGTCCTCGTAGTGGTCATAGCCCTCGGTCTGCTGGAGGATCTCGACAGCAAGAGCGATGGCGTAGCCGGGCTTCTCGCACTTGGCAGCGAAGTTGGCGTGGAAGCCGTGAACGATGACGTAGTCAGCGTCGACGGTCAGAGCGGAGCCAGCCTTGTTGGTGAGGGAGACGACCGGGCAGTTGTGCTTCTTGGCGGTCTTGTTGGCCTCGACGGTCTCGGGCGTGGAGCCACCGAGGGAGCAGGTGATCACGAAGGTGTGCTCGTTGACCCAGGAGGGCGTGTCGTAGTTGAACTCGTTAGCGGTGAAGATCTGAACGTTCAGCTTGTCCGTGTTGTTGGCCAGGAAGTACTTGGCGGGGTAGAGGTCGGACATGGAAGCACCGCAGCCGACGAAGGCGACACTGTGGATCTCGTGGTTGGACAGGACGTCAGCGACGATCTGCTTAGGGAGGTTAAGGTCGATCTCGTACATCTGACACATTCCTTTCGATTTTTGCGGCGCCACATTGCCGGGCGCTCGCAGGGTTACCGTGGTTTGGACCGAGTCGCCGGCCCGTTGAGGATGCGACAAGGGGACTGTCCCATTGTCGCATTTTGGGAATGGAAGCCTGCCTGGGGTATGGGATGCCAGGCAGGCCCCCGGGGAAAGCGGTTAGACGCTTGGTCGCGACTAGGCCAGGATGCCGGCCGCGGAGAGGGCGATGCCGCCCACGATGGCGATCACGAGAAGCCAACCGGTGTTGACGTTCTTCTTGATGAGCCAGTACATAAGGCCGGTGAGGCCAAGGGAGATCATCTGGGGCATCATGCCATCCAGGATGTCCTGGATAACGACGGTGCCCTCAGCGAACTGCAGCGGGGTGGTGGCGCCGATCAGCGTAGCGATCATGCCGCCCACGGACATAAGACCCACGATGCCGCAGACATACATGAGCTTCTCCATGAGGTCGCCGCCTTGAAGCTTGCTCAGGTACTCGTGGCCGCCCTGATAGCCCATCTTGGCTGCGAACCAAGTGATCAGCACGGAGGGGACGATGGAGATGAGCATGGCCAGGATCGGGCCCATGATGGAGCCCTGCTGAGCCAGCTGAACGCCCAGACCAAAGGCGATAACGCGGATGGTGCCCTGGAAGAAGGAGTCACCGATGCCGGAAAGCGGACCCATGAGGGAGGTCTTGACCGCGTTAATCGAATCGGGATCGAAGTTCTCGGGATCCTTGGCGTACTCCTCCTCCATGGAGGCGGTGAGGCCTAGGATAAAGGCGCTCGTCTGCGGGGTGCAGTTGTAGAACGCCATGTGACGGTGGTAAGCCTCTTTCTTAGCAGCGAGCTGCTTGGGGTCGGACTCATCCGGATAGAGGCGATCGAGCGTGGGAACCATACCGTAGAGGAAGCCCATGTTCATCTGACGCTCGTAGTTCCAAGAGGCCTGGATGGCCCAGGAGCGCCAGAAGAACTGGCTGACCTTCTTGTTCAGGGACACGTCCTTGGTTGCGGTTGCCATAGTGTGTTCCTCCTTAGTCTTCGTCGTCTTCGAGCGGATCGTAGTCGGAATCGACACCGGCGGCTGCATGGGAACCGTTGAACTTGAAGCCCATGAAGACGACAGCCAGGCACACACCGATCAGAGCGACCGCGATGACGGACAGGTTGAGGTAAGCGGCGAGCAGGAAACCGATGAACAGGAACGGAGTCATACCCTTCTTGATCATCATGGTGAGCAGCAGGGCCAAGCCGTAGGCGGTCATGATCTTGGTCGAAACGTTAAGACCAGTGGACAGCCACTCGGGAACCATGTTGACGATGGCCTGGACCAGGTCGGTGCCAACAAAGACGGCGAGGAAGATCGGCAGGAAGTACATGACGGCGTACAGACCGGAGCCGGCGCAGATGTGCATACGGTAGGCGGTCTTGAACTTTCCGTTATCGATCGCGCTATCGGCCACATGGGTGAGGGCGGCGATGATGGAACGGAACACGATGCCGAGGAGCTGACCCAGGACGGCGACCGGGATGGCGATCGTCATGGCGGTCTCGGCGGAAGCATCGGTCAGGCACGCAAAGGCAGCGGCCACGATGCCGCCCAGGACCATATCGGGCGGAACGGCGGCGCCGACCTGCACCAGGCCCATGGACACGAGCTCGACGGCGGCACCGACGGCAAGGCCGGTGGGCACATCGCCCAGCAGCAGACCGACGAGCGTAGCGCCAACGAGGGGCTGCTCGAAGTTAAGACGACCGAGCAGGCGGGAGTCCCACATGCAGAACACGCCGACGAGGCCGACGAGCACCGCACTGATGAACGTATTCATACCCTTCTCCTTTCAGTCAGGCAAAAGCCTGGTTGATTACAGCTTGGCGTCGATGTCGACGCTCTGATACGTAGGGGTCTGCTGAACATAGAGCTTGATGCCCATGTCGAGCAGCTGGTTGACGTCGGCCTTCTGGGTGGCGTCGAGGAAGACGGAGCTGTCCTTGCCGCCGACCTGATCGGCACCGTCGTGGTTGGCGGTGGCGCCCAGGTTGATGGCGTCGAGCTTGTAGCCCTGGCAGAACTGCAGCATCTCAGCCGTGTTGCCAAAGACGAACATGACGCGCTCGCCGAGGGTGTTGAGCTTGTCCATCTTGGCGAGGGCACGCTCGACGGTGAAGACGTTCAGGCGCACGCCCTGGGGCTTGGCCAGCTTAAGAGCGCCCTTCTTGATGTCATCGTTGGCGGCAGCGTTGTCGACGACGATGATGCGCTCGGCCTGAACCTTGGTGGTCCAGGTAAAGACGACCTGGCCGTGCAGCAGACGGTAGTCAAGACGTGCGAGGACGATCTTGGCGGGACCGGAGCTGTGACGGGGCGCCTTGGCCTTCTTGGCGGGAGCCGCGGCAGCCTCGACCGGTGCGTTGGGGTTGGTCAGACCGGTGCGGGCCTCGTTGATGAGGGCTGCGAGCTCGGCACCCTTGACGGGGACGGGGCTCATAGCGAGCGTGAGCGCCAGCGGGATGTTGAAACCGCTGATTACCGTGAACTTCGTGCCGTTCTTGGAAAGCTCGACCATGTTGTTGTTGACCGAGCTGCCGAGCATATCGGTCAGCACATAGACGGTGTCGTCCGCGTTGAACGTGGCGATCAGGGCGTCCACCTTATTGGTGATGGGCTCCTTGTCGTCACGAGCAAGCGACACGACGTGGACGTTCGACACGTCGCCGAGAACCATCTCGAGCGTGTCTTTGGCGCCTGCGGCCAGGCCGCCATGAGATGCGAGAATGATCTGATTCATCTTGCCTCCTCCTTTTCGTTATGGTCATTATAACGTCTTATACGTTGCTTATATTGCTAATTAGTATAAAGACCGTTCGCGGGTGAAAATCGACCGTTGACGGGTTTAACGTACTTGAAACGTTGGGGCTGGATAGGCAGGCGCTGGCTGGATAACCCCAGGTCAGACGCCGCACACAATCCTCTATCGCACGAAGTACCAGGGGCTTTCCTGCACGGTGGGTTCCAGCGCAATGCCGGTGCGCTCCTTAAACAGATCCATGTCCTGCGATTTCTCCGTCCACCACGCGTTGGGCTTAAAGGTCATGCTCTCAATGACATGACCGACAAACACACTGTTGCGCAGCTTGGAGAAGTCGGTGTTCATGATCAGGATGGACGCGAGCACCAGCACGATGCCCAGGACCTTGATCGCGCCGGCGGGCTCGGCGTAGATGCCAATACCGACCAGAACGGTCGCCACGGTTTCGAACGAAGCCACGACCGGCACCTTCGATGTCTCAAGATCCATCGAAAGGCCCTGCATATAGAAGATGTACGCAAGAGCCGTCGGAATAAAGCCAAAGCCTGCGAACAGCAGAATGAGCTGCGGGGACATTGTCGCGGCCACATCGGACCACGGAGCCGAAAGCACTGCCATAAAGCATCCGCCAAAGACAAAGCCCCAAAACGTCACCGCCAGCGGATGCAGCGTCTTGGTAGCCATACGGCTAAACACCGCCAGCAGTGCACCGCAAAGTCCGGCGATCACACCCGACGCGACGCCCCAAACCGAGAAATGGAAACCAGACAGGTCGCCGCTCGTCACCGCGAGCACGCAACCCACAATGTTAAAGACGATGGCGACGAGCTTGTTGGGGGTCACGTCCTCGCGATAAAGCACGCGGCCGAGCGCGACGCCAAACACCGGCGAGGTGTAGAGCAGCACCGAGGCCGTGGACATGCCCACCTCGCCCATGCACTCGTAATAAAGCGTGTTAGCGGTGGCGAGGCCGATAATGCCAAGAAGCGCGCAGGGAACAAGCTCTTTAGGACTTGCCTTGAACAGTGCCATGGGACCCGAGGCTTTTCCCTCACGAGCACCTCCCTGGCAACCTATAAATGCCAAGACCGGAGCCATTAAGACGGCACCCGACAACAGGCGAAAGGCCGCCATGCTCTGAGACGAAACACCCAGGGCCGATATTCCGTTAACAAAGATTCCGATGGTGCCCCACATAAGCGCGGCGATCAGCACCAGCACATAGCCCAGATTGCTTTTCTTCAACGCAGCCTCCTCGGTGTTGTTTCCAATATGTTTCGTACTACGTTATAGTCGTTATATACATTTTTCAAGACACAAATCGCCGAACGGAAAAAACTGCTTCCCCATATACTCATTGGGGACGTTCTTAAATGACTAGCCATTTAAGAACGTCCCCAACGTCTAAGCCCCAACCTCATATGGGTTGCCAGGCTGCTCTATCCCTTAGTAATCAAGCTTCCACATGTAGCGGCGCGTCATGTAGTCCTTGTGGGTGACGGCAGAGAGTGCGCGCATATACACGTTGTTGAGGATCGGGGCAAAGATCAGGTGGTTGAAGTACTCGCTCACGCTGTCCTTGATGTCGTTGAGGCCGAGTTCCTTGGCGTCGAGCTGATAGACGCGCTCGCCGCCGTACTGGTTGACAAAGCGGATACCGCGCTCGTCGTTGCAGCGGCTGCGGCCGACGCTGATGAGCTGGAACAGCGAGGTGCGCTTGTCTAGGATCTCGAAGGGGCCATGGAAGAAGTCGCAGGTGTTGATGGTGCAGGAGTCGATCTGCAGCATCTCCTGCACGTTGCAGATGCTAAAGACGTAGGCGGCACCAAAGAGCGGACCCTGAGCCATCACGTTGATGCAGGGCTTGTCGGCGTTCTGCTCGGCCCACTTGGCAGCGAGCGGACGAGTGTACTCGACGGCCTTGCGATAGATGGGGTCGACCAAGTCGAACGCGGCCATAGCGGTCTCGTACTCGGCATAGCCCTCGGTCTGCTGCGTAAGCTCCATGGCGATCATGGTCACGACGGCGGAGTTGGTGCGGCCCATGCAGGACTCGTCGACGGCCAGGCTGTCGTACTGGATCTTGTAGTCGCAGACCTCGGTGAGGCCGGACTCGTCAACATAGATGGCGATGGTGCTGGCGCCGTGGTCCTTGGCGACCTGGGCGGCGACGATGGTCTCCTTGGTGCCGCGCATGGACACGACGACGGCCAGGGTGTTCTCGTTGACGTAGGCCGGGGTAGCGTGCACGAACTCGTTGCTGGTGTAGCTGGAGCTCACGACCTGCGTGGCCTCGTGCTCCATAAAGTACTGGGCAGGATAGTTACCGCCGTTGGATCCGCCAGCGCCAATCCACACGACGCGCTTGATGCCGCCCTTGTCTGCCTTGTCAGCCAAAACCTGGGAGACGACATCCTTAACCTGTTCCTGAGTAGTCATCGTGCATCAGCCTTTCTTCTCGTTTGATGCTCTCGATGCCATGCAAGTTACATACATGTTTTGGTTATGTCGACTAGTTGTATGCTATATTTATCTTAGAAATTTTGCTGGTAAGGTTTTCGATAGCTCGATACCAGCGGTTTTGTTGTTGTATTGAATACATGTTTGATTAGGTTAGCATACAAGTTAGATACAGGTTGATCGTATGAACGCTTCATCTAAAAAGAAACTGAGCCAATACGAACGCTTGGCGGGCATACTGCGCGACCGCATCGCCGCCGGCATCTACGCACGCGGAGACAAGCTGCCGTCCGAGATGGAGCTCATGGACGAATCGGGGCTGTCGCGCAGCACCGTGCGCCACGCCCTTAAGGTGCTCGTTGATGAGGGCCTGGTGCGCACCGAGCGCGGGCGTGGCGCCTTTGTGGCCGACACGCCCGCGCTCCACGAGAACAACCTGGTGTTTTCGAGCTATACCAAGCAGGTCGAAGGCCAGGGCATGAAGCCCACCACGCGCACCGTGGACTCGGGCTTTGCCAAGGCGGCCGGCAGCATAGCTAAGTTCTTTGACGCCGCCGTGGGCAGCAAGCTCGTCAAACTTGTCCGCCTGCGCTACCTGGACGACGCGCCGCTGTGCCTGGAGACCACCTACCTGCCGCCAAGCTTCGAGACGCTCATCGATCGCGATATCAACGGTTCGCTCTACGCCACGCTGCGACAGGAGTTCCATCGCGCGCCGGCACAGGGGCATAAGACCTTTGAGGTGTGCTACGCCTCGCAAAACGAGGCGTTTTTGCTCAACGTTGAGCGCGGGCAGGCGCTGATCCTGATCACCGACTACGTCTACGACACCGACGGCCGCCCGCTCCATGTCTCCAAGCGCATCCAACGCACCGACCGCGCCAAGTACACCGAACCCATCGGCTAACGCACCAAACGAGGCAAACTGTACCTAATGAACGTTTTACCTGCGGTTTTATTAAATCTCAAGCCAGCATGGCACAAATGCCAACATCACCTGGCAATACGCGCCGTCCAAGCTCAACTGTTCCTGCTCAGAATATCCAGTACCGCAAATCTAAGTGAGTAGACTTTTCGTAACCTGTCGAGCACACCAAAAACTGTCACCTCTGTGACCTGCGGTTTTACTAAGGCAGATACGCCTTGTGCTCGACCTGCGCCAAAAAGTCTACTCACTTAGTTCGAATCGAAGCCAAACGGACCCAAATCGAAGCCAAATTAAGCCCATCCGCATCAAAAGACGCGTGAATCCGTAATTCTCGCGGTGGATTGACGCTACAAAGCGGCCAAAATAAACCTGTCCCTAAATGGTAGGTTTGGGAAGGTCGGGGAACCAGGTTGGTTTGGGTTGGTTGGGTGTGCGCTCAGCCAGGACCAGCTCCATCCAGCACATGTCGTACCAGCGGCCGAACTTTTGAGCGCAGCGGTCAAAGGCACCCACCAGGCGATACCCCATATGAGCATGGAAATCCTGACTGTTGTGCGTCAGGTACTCGTCGTCCTTGTCGTGCGGCACGGCAATGAGGGCGCACATGTTGGTGATGCCCATCGCGACCAGGCATTGCTTGAGCGCGTCGTGCAGCTTGCGACCCAGCCCGCCATGGCGCACATCGCGTGCCAGGTAGATCGACGTCTCGACCGACCAGTCGTATGCCTCGCGGCTGTTAAGCGGACTCACGTAGGCATAGCCTACCGGACGCCCGTCCAACTCCATCACCAGATACGGATAGCGCTTGAGCGTGCGCTCGATGCGCCCGGCAAACTCCTCAACGCTCGGCACCTCGTATTCGCAGGTAATCGCCGTCTGGCGCACATACGGCTCATAGATGGCAAGCAACGCCGACGCGTCTTCGGGCGTCGCCAGGCGAATCGAAGACGCGTCGGCGTTGCTTGCCATCTATGAGCCGTA
>CABUMZ010000057.1 GCA_902492825.1 uncultured Collinsella sp. | reverse complement strand
CCAGCCCCGCCAACCACAAGGACGAGATCGTGGCGCCGCTGGCGCGCGACAACGTAGCGGGCACCAACGACAACAAATACCGTCTGGACTTTGAGGACCGCTACCCCGGCGCCGCACCCGTCGAGGTGAAGTAATCCCAACAACTGATCAAAACTTGCGGTGAAATAGGGATTAATTAGGCCTTTTGCCAGCAAAAACAGTCCCTATTTCACCGCAACTTAGAAGTGGGGCCGGGCGCGCATTTGCATTTGCGCGCCCGGCCCCGCCGTGTCTATATGTGCGCCGCTACTTGTCGGCGGCCGCCTTCTTGGCAGTCGACTTCTTCGCGGTCGTCTTCTTGGCGGCAGTGGCTTTCTTAGCCGTCGTCTTCTTCGCAGCCGAGGTCTTCTTCGCCGTGCTCGCCTTGGTCGCAGTCTTGCGGCCGCGGGCGGGCTTCTTCTCCTTGGTCGGACAGTCCATGTTGACGCAGATACGCCACGGACCGCGCGCCGTGTTGACCACCACGATGGGGGTGCCGCACTCGGGGCAGGTCTCGCCCGTCGCCTCGAGCTTACCGCGCGCCGGCAGCGGATAGCTCACGCCGCAATCGTCATAGTTGGTGCAGCGGATAAAGCGCTTGCCGCTCTTCTCGCTCTTGTGTGCGATCAGGTCGCCATGGCGTCCGGCCTCGGCACACACCTTGCACTCGCCCACCTTAAGGTCGGGCTCGTAGTTGGTGGGGCACGTCGGGTTCACGCAGATCTCGAAAGCCTTCTGGCGGAACGGCTGACACTTAATGCGCGGTGCGCCGCACTCGGGGCACACGGCCGCCTCGCCCTCGAGCGGGCTTACCTTGACGCCGCTCGGCACCGGATAGGTCACGTCGCAGTCGGGCCAGCCCATGCAGCCAATGAAGCTGCCACGGGTCTTGGCGCTCGTCTTCATAACCAGGTCCTTGCCGCACTTGGGGCAGGCGCCCACGCGCGCATCGGCCGTAACGGCGTCGCTGATGGCGTCGCCCAGCTCCTGCGTGTGCTTGAGCAGCTCGTCGAGCACGCCAGCCAGCAGCGCGCGCGAGTGCGTCACGACATGCTCTTCGGTGTCCTCGCCGCGCTCGACGCGGGTCATATCGCCATCAAGCTCGCTGGTCATATCGGGGCTCGTGATGCGCGGGGCAAATTGCGTCAGCGCGTCGATGATGGCGATGCCCAGCTGGCTCGGCTCAACGGGATCATTTTTGAGATAGCGCACGGCATACAGGCGCTCGATGATGCTCGCACGCGTGGACTTGGTACCCAGGCCGCGCTTTTCCATCTCCTGCACGAGCTTGCCCTGGCTGTAGCGCGCGGGCGGCTCGGTCTGCTTGGCCTCGAGTTTAATGTCGAACACATCGACCGTATCGCCCTGCTCCAGCGGCGGCATCTGCTCATCGCGCTTAAGTCCATACGGATACGCCTCGCGGAAGCCCGGAGTCACGAGCACATCGCCCGAAGCCACGAACGGCTCACCGTTCACGTCGAGCTCGAGCTTGGTGTTCTCGATGGTCGCGGGACCCATAAGCGTCGCCAGGAAGCGACGGGCGATCAGGTCGTAGAGCTTGCGCTGGCCGCCGTCGAGCGTGGACGGATCGCCCTCGCCCGTGGGGTAGATAGGCGGGTGGTCGGTGGTCTCGACTTTACCGCGCGTGGGCTTCATGGGGCCAGCAAGTACCTTTTTGCACACGGGCGCCAGCGCCGGGTTGATCTTTGCCAGGTCACTCACCACGGCGCCCAGATCGAGCGTCGCGGGGTACACGGTGTTGTCGACACGCGGGTAGCTGATGAGGCCCGCCATGTAGAGGGACTCGGCGATGCGCATGGTACGCGCAGGCGAGATGCCCTCGGCCGCGGCGGCGGCCTGTAGCGAGGTCGTCGCAAACGGCGTGGGCGGCTGCTGCTTGCGGGAGCGCTTGGTCACCGCGGCGACGGTTGCCGTCTCGGCGCCGTCGACGTGACTATACGCCGTCTCGGCAGCATCCTTGTCGGTAAAGCGCGCTGTCTTGTGCGCGATCTTAAAGCGATCGTCCTCGGCAGCGCCTTGCGCGGCGCCCATGCCGCGAATCTGCCAATAGTCCTCGGGCACAAACGCCATGCGCTCGCGCTCGCGCTCGACCACCAGGGCAAGCGTCGGGGTCTGCACGCGGCCGGCGGAGCGCACGTTACCAAAGCCGCCAAACTTGGCGAGCGTCAGGTAACGCGTGAGCACCGCACCCCAGATAAGGTCGATGTGCTGACGGCTCTCGCCGGCGTCGGCCAGGTTCTGGTCGAGCGAGACGAGATTATCGAAGGCGTGCGTAATCTCGGCCTTGGTAAACGAAGAGTACTGGGCGCGGGCGACCGGCAAGTCGGGCGCAACCTCGCGCACCTTGTTGAGGGCGTCCGAACCGATCAGCTCGCCCTCGCGATCGAAGTCCGTAGCGATGATGACGCTGTCGGACTTCTTGGCAAGGTTCTTGAGCGAGCGAATGAGCTCCTTCTCGGCCGGTAGCTTAATGACGGGCGCCCAGGTGAGGTAAGGCAGGCTCTCGAGCTTCCAGCCCTTGATGGAAATGCCATCGGCAAGGAACGGTTTGCGCTTGGTGTCGTAGGGCGGACGCGCCAGGCCATCGGGCATGTCGGCCGGCAGCATCTCGCCGTCCTCGGTGACCGAATACCATCCCAGCTTTTTATCGAACAGCACGCTGTCGCAAAAATCGGGTGCAAGGATGTGACCGGCAAGGCCGATCGTCACGCACTCCTCGCCCTTCCACTCAAAACGGTAGATGGCGGTGTTGTACACCTTGTCCTTTTTGGGCTTACCCGTGGACAGCCGCTCGGCGATCTGACGCGCGGCGTCGTTTTTCTCGGCGATGATGAGCTTCAAAAGAGGCTCCTATCTCGTATCTCTGCGGCTACGCCCGCCCGTATGGCGGCCGACTTACGCCCTTGCTTGCTCAATCTGCCCGATGAGCCAATCGCACCAGGCATCCATGCCCTCGCCCTTGCGCGCGCTCACGGCAAACCGCGGCGCCTGCGGATTGAGGTCATCGAGTGTCTTAGTATACCTATCCATGTCAAAATCGAAAGCCGGGGCCACATCGACCTTGTTGAGCAGTTGCGCGCCGGCGTGCTGGAAGATGCCCGGGTACTTGACGGGCTTGTCGTCGCCCTCGGGCACCGAGAGAATCATGATGGACAGGTTCTCGCCCAGGTCAAAGTCGACTGGGCAGACCAGGTTGCCCACGTTTTCGATAAAGATGACGTCGATGTTCTCCAGACCGACGGCCTGGTCGAACGCGTCAACGGCCTCCATGATCATGTTGCCCTCGAGGTGGCACAGGCCGCCCGTGTTGATCTGGATGGCAGGCATGCCGGCTTCCTTCATGGTGATGGCGTCGACATCCGAGGCAATATCGCCCTCGATGACGGCGCAGCGCAGGCCAGCCTTGTCGCGCAGGCGCTCGTTGGTGCCCAGGATCGTGGTGGTCTTGCCCGAACCGGGGCTCGACAAGACGTTGATCACATAGGTGTTTGTCTCATTAAATCGCTGGCGCAGCTGATCTGCCAGGCGCTCGTTGCGCGACAGAATCGGCGATGCGATATCAATCGTTTTCTCGGCCATACTTAGCGCTCCTTACTTTGGCCCCTTTATACCCCATCACCAGATGGCTAGCGGGCTAATCGTCGGGGGTTTCGATTTCGATACTCGCGATATCGAGCTCGCGACCGTGCAGTAGGCGCACGTTGGCACCACCACACTGGGGACAGCGACAGTGGAAGCGATCGTGGTCGAAAACCTCGCCACAGTCCAGACACTCGCTTTGTGGATGGACCTCCTCCACGGCAAGCTCGCAGCCTCGCGTGAGCGGGTCCTCGTCGCGAAATGTCTCCCACGCAAAGTCGAGCGCCTCGCGCACAACTTCGGTCATATCCCCGATACGCAGCGTTACCAAAACGGCGCGCGAGGCCCCCGCCCCACGCGCCGCGCGAATCACTGTATCGAGTATGCCGTTGACAATGCCAACCTCATGCATACCGATTTACTCCTCGTCGTCCTCATCGTCCGAAAACAGGTCCAGACGGCTCACAAACAAGCCCTCCTTGCCCTCGCGCGCGGTAATAACCACGCGAGCAATGGCGAGCGAAATCTCGTAGAGCGAGAGCAGGGCGCCATACATGAGGCCCAGCGTAACGGGCGAGCCGTCGGGCGTAATCACAGCCGAGCCCACGAGCAGGCCTACGTACACGTAGCGCCAGGCACTGCGGAAGGCCGCGTAGGAAACGATGTGGAAGACGGACAGGTAGAAGATGATGAGCGGCAGCTCAAACGCCACACCAAAGCCGATCATAAAGAGCAGCTCCATGTTGACGTAGTTCTCCAGATCGGGCAGCGCCGTAGCGACGGCCGAGGTCTCGCCGATGAGCCACTCAAAGCCCGCAGGGATGATGATGAAGTAGCAGAAGATGGCACCCAGGAAGAACAGCACCGTCGAGGCGAGCACCGTGGGCACGACCCACTTGCGCTCGTTGGGGCGAAGCGCCGGCAGGAAAAACGCCAGAATCTGCCAGATAATCATGGGTGTGCACATGACCACGGCCATCTTGATGGCCAGCGAGAAGCGCAGGCCAAATCCGCCGAGCGTGGTGGTGATGTAGAACTTACCGTCCGGCACAAAGGAGCGGATAGGGTCTTCCAAGATGTCGAGCACCACGGGCGTAGCGAAATACAGCACGATGGCGGCGGCAAACACCGACACGACCACGATGGTCAGGCGGCGACGGAGCTCGCCCAGGTGATCGAAGAGCGGCATGCGCGCAGGTCCGATAGGCATTACTCATCGCCTCCCTTCGGTGCATCGGCGGCAGCGGCGTCGTCCTCGGCCTCGAGCTCGCGGGCAAGTTGGTCGACGACGGCCTTGCGCTTGCGGGGACGACGGGCGTAGAGGTCGGCCGTCGTGGGCTCTGCCGGCTCGGGCTCGGGCTCCGGTTCTGTAGCAGGCTCAGGCTCGACGACAGGCTCAGCGGCAGCGGCAGGCTCGGCACCCTCGGCCTCGGACTCCTCAGCAGCACCCTCGCCCTCGGCGGCAGC
Source organism: uncultured Collinsella sp. (assembly GCA_902492825.1). Classification (GTDB taxonomy): domain Bacteria; phylum Actinomycetota; class Coriobacteriia; order Coriobacteriales; family Coriobacteriaceae; genus Collinsella. The sequence continues at coordinate 6,527 of CABUMZ010000057.1, read as the reverse complement.
CTCGCTCGCGGCCTTCTCGGCAGCAAGACGGGCGCGACGCTCGGCAAAGGTCTCCTTCTTGGCGGCCGCTGCCGTCTCGGCGGCATCCTCGTCCGCATCGGAATCGTCGTCGGTCGCAGCAGCCTTCTTGGGCTTGACCGGGGCCGAAGCGGCCTCGCTCACCGGATCGATAATCTCGGACTGAACAACGGCCGTCATCTTTTCCTGCGTCTCGCGGAACTGACGGATGGCACGGCCGATCGTGCGGCCCATCTGCGGGAGCTTATCCGGGCCAAACAGCAAAAAGCCGAAGACCACGATGATCGCGAGCTCACCCTCTCCAATACCAAACACACATACCTCCAAGGCTCGATGTGAGTCGAGCCCGCACCGCGCCATTCGGCCGGAACTCGTCTATTCATTCGGTCAAGTATAGCGCCCGGACGCCAAAACGTCCGAGCGCATCACAAACATATGCCAAACGGCACGCCCTTTTGGGGGCAAAGATTATGCAGCGGTGATCGAAATCTCTTGGTCGACACCCAACAGCTGAACCACGCGCATCACCGGGGGCTGCACATTGGTGCAGCTAAAGCGCTTGCCGTGGTCGACCGCGTGGTGTGCGGCGCCCACGAGCACGCCAATGCCCGTCGAATCGATGTAGCTCACCTGGGCAAAATCGAGCTCAACGGCCTCAGTGGGCTGCTCGAGCGCCAGGTCGATGGCATTGCGCAAGCTATCGGCGTTAGAGATATCGATCTCGCCGGCCACCTTAATGGTGTAGAGCTCTGGCGTGGGGTTGGTGGAAATACCCAAATCCATGTATACGCTCCTTTACGTATCGAAAGTGCGGATAGTACGGGAAGCCGCGCGTTAGGCGCGCTCGGCACGCGCAAGCTCGGCAGCGACAAGCTTGACGGCCAGCACCAGCACATCGAGCGCGGCCTCCAGGTCCTCGACCGTGGGATAGCTCGGCGCGATGCGGATGTTGGTGTCGCGCGGGTCCTTGCCATAAGGCCAGGTGGCACCAGCCGGCGTGAGCTTGACGCCCAGGTCGGCGCAGAGCGCGGCGACCTTCTGGGCTGAACCCTCGGGACCATCGAAGCTTACAAAGTAGCCGCCGCGGGGGTGCGTCCAGGTGGCGCAGCCCGTCTCGCCCAGGCCCTCGGTGAGCTTGCGCTCAACGGCCTCAAAGCGCGGGCGCAGAAACTCGGCATGCTTTTTCATGTGCTCCTTGACCGCCTCGATGGTGGGAAGGAAACGCACGTGACGCAGCTGGTTGAGCTTGTCGGCGCTGATGAGGCCGGCCTTCAGGCGCTTGGAGAACTCGGCGATGACCGCGGGGCTCGCACCGATAAAGCCGATACCGGCGCCCGGGAAGGTGATCTTGGACGTCGAGGCAAATGCCACCACGCGGTCCTCGGTGCCCGCCGCGCGAGCGAGGTCAAAGATGTTTGCGAGCTCGTCGGTCTCGTCGTACAGGTCGTGCACGCAGTAGGCGTTGTCCCAGAAGATGCGGAAATCGGGTGCGGCCGTGGGCATCTCAACCAGGCGGCGCACAGTGTCCTCGCTAAAGGTGATGCCCGTGGGGTTGGAATACTTGGGCACGCACCAGATGCCCTTGATGGAATCGTCGGCGGCAACCAGGCGCTCGACCTCGTCCATGTCGGGGCCGTTATCGGTCATCGCGACGGGGACGTTCTCGATACCCAGATCGGCGGTGATGCCAAAGTGGCGGTCGTAGCCGGGAACAGGGCACAGGAACTTGACCTTCTTGCCGTCGTGGGCAGCCTCGTAGGCATCCCAGGGCTCGCTGCCGCACGAGCCGCAGCGCCAGAACATACCGGCGATGTCGTGCTCGATCAGCAGGCTCGACGAACCCAGCACGAGCGTCTGCTCGGCGGGGCAGCCCAGGAACTCCCCCGCCAGCTTGCGTGCCGAGGGAATGCCCTCAAAGCAGCCGTAGTTGGAACAGTCGACGTTGCCGTCGTGCAGGTCGGCATCGGCATTGAGGATATCGAGCATGGGTCGAGAGATGTCCACCTGGGAGGGCGACGGCTTGCCGCGGGCCATGTCGAGCGCCAGGCCCTTGGCCTTGACCTCGGCGACCTCGGCTTTGAGCGCCTCGATGGCGGCATCGAGTTCGGTGGTTTCCATCTTCTGGTAGATCGTCTGCATGGGTGCGACCTTTCACGAAGCGGTACGTTGCAATTCTTCTAAGTATAGACCGCCACCGTCACAACGTTATGAAGCCGTGATAGATTAAGTCCATCGCAATAAATTACGAATCGCCGCGCATGCCGGCGTGAAGCGCCCAAGGAGGCACTATGGAGTACGGATCGTTCCAGGCCGAGGAATTCGGCGACCTGCAGCGCCTGGTCGACGGACTGTTTTACGACCGCCACGCCATCGACCGCCTGGATCTGATCGTACAGGCCGAGATCTTGGACCTGGCGCCCGACCTCATGGAAATCGTCAACCTTTTGCCGCCCGGCTACTACGATCGCCAGTCACTTTGCGACCAGCTCAACTCCGCCTTGGCCGCCCACGGCTGGGGCGCCGCCTACGGCACCGTGGAATAAACCTAGTCATTGGGGGCTGTGGGCAAAATAGGGCAAATATGAGTACTGTTACCTTTTTAGTAGCAGCGATTCAGGCCCCAAATCGGTGTTTTTGCGCCTGAATTTTCTTTCCGAGCGGTAGCTGTCGCCAAATTGGAGTCAAGTGATTACTCGTTAACGTACAGATTGCATGATTATGTCCATTATTTTTCGTGCATAAAATGAAACGCCGTTTGTGACAGTACTCACAAACGGCGTTTTTTGCACACGAGGGTATCCGGGGGCACGTCCGGCCCCGGTTTTACGCTCTTATTCGCCCTTGGGCGCGGGGTGTTTGCAGACCACGCTCATGTAGATCATGCCGAGCACGGCGGCGGTGACCGAACCGGCAAGGATGGCGGCCTTGGCAGCCAGAACCTCAAACTGGGCCGTCGGGAAGGCGAGGCCGCTGATGAGGATCGACATGGTAAAGCCGATGCCGCCCAGAATACCCACGCCAGCGATCATGTGCCAGTTGACGTTGCGCGGCAACTGGCAAACCTTGAGCTTAACCAGGGCGAACGTCATGCCAAAGATGCCGATCGGCTTGCCCAGCAGCATGCCAAAGTACACGCCGAGCGTCACCGGGTCGGTGAGCAGCGTGCTCATGTCCACGCCCACCAGGCGAACCTGTGCGTTGACGAACGCAAAGATCGGCAGAATCACAAAGTTGACCGGCGTGGAGATCAGACGCTCCATGCGGATGAGCGGCGGGGTGACGCGGTGCATGACGCGCTCGACCTTAGTGGTCGAGACGGTAAAGTCATGCTGGCCCAGGATGTGTGCCTCGTCATCGTAGCGGTCATCGAGCAACGGCAGGCACTCGCCCAACCAATCGGTAAGGCTATCGAGCTTGACGCCGCACTTGGCCGGGATGGTAAAGGCCAAGATGACGCCAGCAAGTGTGGCATGTACGCCGCTCTTGAACATGCAGAACCACAACAGCAGACCCAGTACCGAATACGGGGCAAGGCGGTAATGCTGCGTCTTGTTGAGCCACACGAGCGCGCAGGTCACGAGCGCGGCGGCACCCAGCCAAAACGGATTGGGGCTCTGACCGTAGAAGATGGCGATGGCGGCGATGGAGATGAGGTCGTCGGCGATGGCGAGCGTCGAGAAGAACACGCGCACGCCGTTGGGCACGCGATTGCCCAAAAGCGACAGCACGCCCAGCGCAAAGGCAATATCGGTTGCCATGGGGATGGCCCAACCGTTGTGGGCGCCGGCATGGTTAAAGATCAGGTAAATGCAGGCGGGAACGACGACGCCACCCACGGCCGCCAGCATGGGAAGCATGGCCTGACGCGGATTCTTGAGCTCACCGACCGTCATCTCGTACTTAAGCTCAATACCCACCAACAAAAAGAAAATCGCCATGAGAAAGTCGTTGACGAAAAGCTCAACGGTGAGACCGGCCGTAAGGTTGCCCAGACCCACATACAGCGGGGTCTCCAAAAAGTGATGGATGGCCTCGTAGGCATCGGTATTGGCGCAAATGACGGCGGCGATGGCGGCGAAGACCATGACGGCGGCGGAAATCGTGCCGTTCTCGGCGATGCGCTCCCAGATGTCGTGACGCTCAAAACGCTTGCGCTCACGGACGTTGAACAGCTGCTCGGGTGCTGCCATGGGCGGCTCCTTTCACGGGAAGGCTCCCGTCTTAAAAAAGCACGGCCCGCCCAAGTGGCGGCGCCGCGCTCTAACGTATTACGCTTGCATCTAGCCTACCCTGCACGACAAGCACGCAGGCGTGGCCGAAAAGCGGAACCACAGGTTGAACATTATTTGCCCAACGGCACGGGCACGCCTGTCCAAGAGACGACGCGGCGCCATGCACAAAAAACGACCGGAGCGCGGGGCGTCCGCGATCCGGTCGTGGCGTTTAGTGAACTAAACCTAGCAGGCGGCCATGATGGGGGCAGCGACCTGCTTCTTACGGGAGAGGACGCCCGGCATCCAGACGCCGTCGTGCTCGTCGGCAATGCCCAGGCCCTTCTGAGCGGCCTCGGTCTCGCCCTCGAGCAGGACCTGCGAGCCCTCCTCCATGATGTCGGTGATGCACAGGACAATGCCGTCAGCGCCCTTCTCGGCAGCGTAGGCGCGCATGGCCTCGCGAATCTCGTCGATCATGCCGAGTGCGCGGGTCTTGTCGACAGTCTCGTACTGGCCGATGAGCAGCTTCTTGCCGGCGGGCTCGAACATCTTGATGTCGTTGCCGACCATCTCGGCAGCGGTAAAGGAGCCGGACGGACGGGTGAGGAAGACCTCCATGCCAAACTTGACCGGGTCGACGCCCACCTGCTCGCCGAGCTTGGCGGCGACGGCGCGGTCGACATCGGTGGTGGTGGGGCTCTTGAGCATGAGCGTGTCGGTCATCATGGCCGAGAGCAGCAGCTTAGCCTGGACGTCGGAAAGCTCAACGCCGAGCACGCCGGCGAGCTTGGTGACGATGGTGCAGCTGGAGCCCCAGGGCAGGCAGATGTAGTGCAGCGGGCCGGCGGTCTCGAAGTCGCCGATGCGGTGATGATCGACAACGCCAAAGACCGTGGCGTCCTTAAGGCCGGCGACGGACTGGGCAGACTCGTTGTGGTCGGTGAGGACGACGAGCTGACCGGCCTCGACGGACTCGATCACGCGGGGCTCGGCGATGCCGGCGTCGGCGAGCAGCTTGGCGGACTCGGCCGGAAGCTGACCAAGGGCGCAGGCCTCGTAGGTGTTGCCGGCATACTCAACCTGGTTGAGCAGCTGGGACAGGACGACGGCGCTCATGATGGCGTCGTTATCGGGGTTCTGGTGACCAAAGACAAGAACGTTTGCCATGGATATCCTCCACTTGATATGTGTACTTGGACGTAGCTATGGTAGCACGCCGATGCCGAGCCTTCGCAGACGGAAGGGTCACGGCATATTTTGGGGCAGGCATGGGGGCCAAGACTGTCCCTTTTGCACCGTGTTGGTGCAAAGTAACCTGACCCCCTTGCACCAGCTATTTACCGGCGGCGCGCAGGGCTACGTAGGCGGCGCCGATGATGCCGGCGTCGTTGCCGAGCGAAGCGACCTTGATGGGCGTCTCGCGCGAGGCGGAAAGCGCGTAGCGCTGGAAGTGCTCGCGGACCTTGTCGAGGTAGACATCGGCCGAAGCGGACGCGCCGCCACCGATCAGGAACATCTCGGGGTCAACCACGTTAGCAATAAGCGCCAGGGCACGGCCGAGATAGTCGGCCATGGTATCGGCAGCTGCCAGCGCGAGCTTGTCACCCTCGCGGCAGGCCTGGAACACGTCCTTGGAATCAGAAGGCCCGGTGAGCTCGATGGGCTCGACGCCCGCCTTCTTGCACTCAGCAAGGTAGTTGCTCACCACGCCAGTGGCGCTGGAATACTGCTCCAGATGGCCATGGCCGCCACAGCCGCAGGTGCGCTCCTCAGCCGGGTTCAGGCACATGTGGCCAATCTCACCGCCAGCACCCACAACGCCCGATACCACGTCGCCGTTGACGATTACGCCGCCGCCCACGCCGGTACCGATGGTGACCATCACGACGTTCTGCACGCCCTTGGCAGAACCGAGCCAGGCCTCGCCCATGGCAGCGGCGTTGGCATCGTTCTCGTACTTAACGACCGCGTCGGGGCAGTGCTTTTGAATGGCGATCCTCAGCTCGGGCAGGTTAATGGCAATGTTGGCCTTGACCTTGGCATCGCCCGATGCCGGGATGGGGCACGGAACGGCCAGGCCAATGCCCGCCACAAAGGCACGCGGAATCTGCGCCTTGGCGACCACCTGGTCGATAGCCTCGGTCACCGCGGCAAAGCCCGCAGCGTCAACGATGGGAGGCGTGGGCACGCTGGCCTTGGCAAGCAGGTTGCCGTCCTCGTCGAACAGGCCCTCCTTAACCGAGGTGCCGCCGACGTCGATGCCGATGTAGTACTGCTTAGGTTCCATGGGAGCCC
>CABUMZ010000056.1 GCA_902492825.1 uncultured Collinsella sp. | reverse complement strand
CCAACGATGCCCAGCCAGTTTCTACCGAGAAAACTGTGATGGGGGGGTTCCTCAAGTGAGTCTACTGATGTAGACAACACTACCAACGGGGATACCGAAAACCAGAATAGTGACGAGGTCGAGGGTGACGAGACTAACTCTCTAAATAGTGATGAGCAGGCTCAGACTGAAGAACAGCTCGAGGACGAGCTACAGGCCGAAGACGGTGACTCGTCGGATGGCGGCGCCGTTATGGCAGCTGCGGAAGGTGGGCAATCTCAAACATCAGCAAATAATATCGCTAGTGTTGACGATTTAAATAACCTGGCGAATGTGAATGGTACTGCCAGCTTTATGCTTATGCATGATATTGAGACCAGTGCTTCAATAAAGCTCGAAAAAAGCGGTAGCAACATCACGCTGGATCTAAACGGCCACAAGATTAAGCATAAGAGTTCGAATCAGCCTCTGTTCAATATCACCGGCGGCGCAACGTTAACTGTTAAGGACAGCCAACAAGTTGCCGCGACAGAGGCTGCGACTACTCAAACAAATAAATACGGCAATCTCGCCTCAATGGAATACGATGCCCAAATTCCGACCAGCCTTACCTACTACGTAACCGAATCGACCGTAAGCGGAACCGGTACAACCGAGACTCTTAAAGCGTATAAGGCTGATATCAAGGGTGCCATTGTGGCTTTCGACGGTAGCTCTGATCTAAAGCTCATCAATTTGTATAACAACAACGGCAAGGGCGGTACGTTCAAGCTCGAGAGCGGCGTGATTACACAGCAGCAAGATGGTAGCGTCAGCAGCTTGGTTTATGCCCAAGAAGGATCGACCGTTGCCATGGACGGCGGCTATGTATGCGGTGCTTCTGGCTCGGGTGCGGGCGGCGGAATTGAAGTACGCAATAATTCAAACCTTAGCATCTCTGGTGGCGTAATTGCCGGCAACAGTGCTCCGAGTGGCGGCGGCGTGTTTGCAAGGGAATCTGTAGTCACAGTGACCGATGGCATAATCTCCGGCAACAGCACGCTTGCCAACACTCCTGGATACGGTGGTGGCATTATGGGCGAAGGCAGTAACATCACTGTTTCCGGCGGCTATGTCACTAACAACGCATACCGGCATGATTATAAGGTCCAGGGTCCCTACGATGATCATAACGGCAATGGCTGCCACGGCGGCGGCGGTATCGCTGCCTTAAGCAGCGAAAAGGGGCGGAAAAACGGCAGCCTCGCAATTAACGGCGGCTACATTACCGGCAACTATTCTGCCGAGGCCGGTGGCGGTATTTATGCTGGCGCTTGGAACCAAGCTCTTTCCACGTTTACGTTCTCTGGTGGAACCATCGCCAGCAATGTGGCGCAAAACTCAGAGGGTGGCGGTATCCGCATTGCAGCGCCTACCGTTGGCGACTTTAATGTGAGCGGTACGAAAGCCTATATCACCAACAATACGACCAATACCACCAACGACTGGGGCGGCGGTGGCGTATTCGTCCAGGGCGGCGCCGACGGCGTTCAGTCGGCAAGCCTCAAGATTTATAACGCTCTGATTACCAACAATCATGCCAATGGCTTTGGCGGCGGGTTTGCCGCTTGCCCGACTGGTAAGACTGCCATTACCGATACCAATGGCATCGCGATTTTTGGAAATACTGACGAAAAGGGCACTAATCGATCGGGCGGCACTAATGGGAAGAGCGAGGACTGGGATGCCGACCCGAACGGCGGCGAAAACGGCGGCGAAATAACCCCAGATTTTATAAATGCCGGCCATGAGGACCTTTTCCTAATTCACGACTCTACCAATTTTGAAACTAATCCGTATATCGCTGCCGTAACTGGCCAGATGCTTGGTGGGGGAGCTGCGAATTGGTCGGGCACGATCGACAAAAAAACGCCAACGTCTATCGGCAAGTACGAAGGCGCTCAGGCTAAGTACAGGATCGGCCTTAAATCTGAGCCGATTCAGGAGGATAAGGATGCTGCTACCGCGGCTGCGACCCTCTACATCACGGGCAACAAGTCCAACATCCACGGCGGCGGCATCATGACCAACGGCGACGTTGTCGCTGGTTCCACCCAAGAAGTCAAGGTTTACCCCAAGATGAAGCTCAATGGCACCAAGGTGCTGACGGGCCGCGAGCTTAAGAATGAAGAGTTCGAGTTCATGCTGCTCAAGCAGGGTGCGGATAAGAGAGCTCCTTCGTTTGGCAGTGACGGCACTCTCCAGCCCAATGGCTGCTCGGTGGTCAATACGGTGAAAAACGACGGTTACGGCAAATTCGCCTTTGACCTGGGTGAAGTTTATGCCGATGACGACCTTGTTTACTACTTGGTAGAGGTTCCGGGCGCGGACAAGGACGTTAATTACGACAAGACTATCTACAAGATAGATCCTAAGGTCGAAAAGGATGAAATCAAGTCGCATAAGGTGCTTGATATCGAGTACACGTACTATACGGTCAGTAGTGTGGCAATCACCACAATCGCCGCTAATGGTACTACGTCTGTTGCTACGGTTTATCCAGCACCCGAAGGTGACGTTGCAAGCGTCGCGCTAACAAAATCAAAGACTTTCACTAACGCATACACCAAGTACGACTCGATGGGTTCCTGGACTCCCAAGGCAACTAAGGTCGTTAAGGGTGGCGAGATGAAGGAGTTTACGCTTCAGCTTGCAACCGATGTCAATTTTCAGAAGATTATTCGTGAGGCCAACACTATTGGCGACAAAAAGAATCAGACGCTTTCGTTCGTAGATGACTCTGGTAAGGGGATTGGGTATTCGCTCTCTGATATCACTAAGGACCCCTACACTGCTGGTGACTCCTCGGGTCGTGGTGCTTCCAAGACCTTCACGTACTATGTGCGCGAGAAAACCGACGGTGCGTTGTTCACGAACTACGAGTACGACCAGTCGGTCTATAAGCTTGACGTCACGATGACGGATCAGAAAGATGGCAAGATCACTGCCGCGAAAGTGACCTACACTCAGATCAAGGATGCTGAAGGCAAACCCATCGACGGAGCCAATCCCGTGGATTACAACGATGGATCCGATACTACCAAACCTGAGTCCACTCCCACCTTCACGAACACCTACTCCACCACTCTGCCCCTTTCTGGTATGTCGGGCGTCACTCTGACGTACCTTGCCGGCGCGGCGGTGCTTTGCGTCGCTGCAGCCTGGATGCACATTCGTCGCAAGGCGAATGCGAAGGGAGGTGAGCGTCGTGAATAAGAAGTTTAGCTCCTTCCCGATCTTGTTTGCGCTGCTCGCCCTCTTGATCGGCACCTGCGCGGTTGTGTTCCCCGCTTCCGCGCAGGCCGCGCCGACCTCGACCGGTTCCATTACGGTGAGCGGCACCGTGGCGAGCAGCTACAACGCCTACCAGATCTTTAGCGCCAATGTCGTCGACGGTGACAACGACGCCAAGATCGCCACCGACCTCGCTTGGGCAAACGACGCCGCGCGCGACGCCGTCCTGCCTGTGCTGCACAGCGCGGGCATGCCCAATTCCCAGATCACCGCGCAGGAAGCAGCCGAGTGGCTCAACGCCGATTCCCACCTTACGAGCGCGCTGAGCGCACAGCTCGCTCGTTCCCTCCAGAGCTCTGGCGTCGAGCCCGTGCCCCTTAACGCGGGCACGACGACCGAGCTGCCCTGCGGCTACTGGCTCATCGTCGCCGACGACGACACCATCGCCCAGAACGAGGTCGGCACCGCGCCGATCATGGTCCTGGTCGGCGGCAGCGCCGTCACAGTCAAGCCCAAGGCCGCGACGCCCAAGGTTGCCAAGCACGTGCTGGAGGACAGCACGGCCGCCTGGCAGAAGGCCGCCGACGCCACCGTGGGCGACGACCTGTACTGGCGCCTCTCGGCCACGGTCCCGGCGGGGCTTTCCGCCTACGACACCTACACGGTGAAGTTCGTCGACACCATGAGCGCGGGGCTCGACCCCTCCAGGGTCGCCGCGAGCATGCATGTGTACGTGGCTGCGGGCGCGGACGGCAACTTCGACGCCGTCTCGACCGGCAAGGACGGACGCGCCGGCACCGAGCCCTCGAAGGGATGGACCGACATCACGGCCCAGTGCGGGGTCTCGGTCGAGGGGAACACCTTCACCGTGCGCACCGGCGACCTCATCGCCGCGCTCGGCGGGGCCGACGCCTTCACCGCGGGCGCCCGCGTGGTCGCCGTGTACGACGCGCCGCTCGCCAGCGGCTGCAACCACGGTATCGCCAAGGGCAACCCCAACGAGGTCTACCTGCGCTACCCGCGCTCTCCCTTTGCCGACCAGTCCGGCGACGCCGGCTTCACCCGCACGCCGAGCGATGACGCGACGGCCTACACCTGGGATCTCGCGCTCACCAAGCGCGGCAGCGACGGCGACAAGCCGCTGCCCGGGGCGGTCCTGAGCATCACCGACGACCGCGGTCGCACGCTGGCGGCCGATGGCACGTGGGATGCGGAGGGCAAGGCCACCGTCACCACGGGCGAGGACGGCCGCGTGACCGTCTCGGGCGTGGACTCGGGCAAGCTGGAGGTCCGCGAGCTCAAGGCGCCCAAGGGCTACACCGCCTTTGAGGGCACGCGCTCCGTGACGGTCAAGGCCGAGGGGCTGGACGTCGACCAGGTGGCCGCCGCCAAGCCCAAACTCACCATCACGGCCGAGTCGCCCCTGCGCGCCGACAGCGCGGACGGGTCGACGGGCAGCCTGGAGGCTTCGCTCATTAACACGCCCATCGGCACACCCCCTAGCATTACCACCGGAGGCTTCATGCCCTCGACTGGCGATATGGCAATGTACGCCGCGGCCGCCGCAGCGGTCGCCGGAGCCGCGCTCATCGTGGTCGCGCTCCTGGTCAAGCGGGGAGGTGGCAGCCATAAAGAGTAGCTGGCAGCCCCACAGAGAGCGGGGCGAGACGTAGCGAAGCAGATGCTAAGACACAGACAGATGATGACCGATCGAATGAGAATCAAACGGAAAACGGAGGAAAAGAAGATGAGCATGAGCAAGAACATCGCACGCCTGGCAGTAACCGCCGGCCTCACGGCGGCGTTGAGCTTCGGCGGCGTGATGGCCCCGGTGACCATGGCGTTTGCTGATGGTGCGACGGGCAGCATCACCATTAGTCAGGCCGAGAAAAACGAGGGCACCACGTTCAAGGCGTACCAGATCTTCAAGGCTACGGTGACCGACGTTGAAAACGGCGGCAAGACCGCTCAGAACATTACGTGGGCAAGCGAAACGGTTGGCCCGAAGGTGATTAAGGCCATTAAGAAAGACTGGAAGGATTATGCCGGCTTGGAGGTTAAGGATCAGCTGTCTGACACACCTACGGCCCAGGAAGTAGCCGACTTCCTCATGGCACATGCGGGTTCCACTACTGCAGGATCAACATCGACTGATGGAACGCGAATCGCTACCAACAATGTTCTCTACGCAGTTGCGAATGCCGTAAAGAATGAGATGCCGGTTAAGTCCGATATCGTTGCTGGCACTCCCTGGGCTCCTGACGACGAGAATGGCAGCGGCTACTACCTGTTTTTGACCAACGGGGATAGCCTGGGTGCTGGCAAAAAGAACACCGGCACGTCTCCGATTTTCGCCGTCGTGGGTGGCAAAGCCGTGACTGTAACTGAGAAGACCAGCATCCCCACTGTCGACAAGCAGATTCTTGCTGCGACTTCTGATGATCCCACGAAGCTGCCAAATGGTTGGGCTGGCGTTGCTAACTCTCAAATCGGACAGGAAGTGACCTACAAGCTTACCGGATCGGTCGCCGATAACTATGCCACCTACGATTCCTATGCATATAAGTTCACGGATACTCTTTCGGCTGGCCTCGACTACGTAGCTGGTTCGCTTCAGGTCTATGCGGTGAACAATGGCGCTTATACGCTCATCAATATGGGCTATGAGGTTACTCCTCCAAATGAGAGCAGCCGCGTTTTGACAGTTAACTTTGCCGTTGACAAGGACAACAACAAAAAGGGCCTCAAGGATGTCCAGGGTGTAGACGCCGACACACAGATTGTTGTCTTTTACAGGGCAAAGCTCAATAAGAATGCCGTTACCGGCAATGGTGACAGTGAGGGAAAGAAAGGCAATTACAACACTGTAAAGCTCGAATACTCCAACAACCCTTCTACCGAGGGGACAGGCACGTCTGTCGAGAGCGGCGCTGGAGATTTTACCTTCAAGCTCAACCTCAATAAGGTTGACCAAGGCACCGAAAAGGGCCTTGAGGGCGCTGAGTTTAGCATCCAGTCTGCTGATGCGGACACTTTGAATCAATATGTTGCTTCAAAAGATAGTCCAGACGGAAAGGTCGTTGCTGGCCAACTTGTGAACTTTAGCGACAAGGATCTTCCGGATTATCTCAAGTTCTCTTCTGACGATAAAGGAAAGATTGAAGTAAAGGGCCTTGATGCTGGTTCCTACAAGGTAACTGAGATTAAGGCGCCAAACGACAAATATACCGTTGCTAATCCCTTCACCTTTACCATTAAGGCAGAGTATAAGAATAATGCGGCGGAGCTTGAGAAGATTACGGTTAGTCCTTCTCAGAATGACGTGCGTCGTTCCGATGTCGCCCTCGGCACCCTTGACGACACTCCGGGTGATAATACGCTGACCGTTACGAATAATACCGCTGCCAATGTCCAAACTGGTGAAGTCAACATCACCATCGGCAACACCAAGCAGGTTGGCCTCCCGCTGACCGGTCTCAACGGCGTGACCTTTACTTGGATCGCTGGTGGCGCGGTGCTGTGCATCGGCGTGGCGCACCTCATCCGCAGCCGTAAGCAGGCTGAGGAGTCCGAGCAGGAGTAACGCTCACTCACCCATCCCTTTGGCAGGTGGGATGTGATGGCCATGAGACTTGCGGACACTTTTCTCGTCCATTGACGTTCTTGCTTTGCCATTCTCTTTTCGGGGCAGACTCCGCACTGGAGTCTGCCCCGTTTTTTTGGCAGCATAGCTAGGCTCCACCGTCCGATGTAGCTCGTTCGTCATCGCGTTTCTTGACTCGTATGAGGTTCGGTTTAAGGTCCGTAGGCGCACGCGCGGTGCGGACGGTAGAAGGCATTTGCGCCGCAAAAAGCGCAAATAAGAATGCCCGGGGGTCGGATCCCGGGCATTTAACAACACCGGAAACTGGTCGCCCGCGCTCCAAAGTACTTACGCGGGGTGCGTCGTTTCCTGTAGCTATTGTATCCCGAATCGCCCCGCCGATTCGGGTCATTTTGAAAACTCAAACACGTCGGGCAAACCCGGACAATGCGGCCAGGCTCCGCTGGACGAGGAACCGTGTGTGTAACTATCGAACAGATGTTTGCAATTATTGCGTTTAGCAGCCGTGGGTGCATGCACTCGCAGTAAAATGGCCTTGCGACGCATCCCGTGCGCGGGCGGCCGACGACTCGATCGGAGGTCACCATATGCTGAAATTCCTTAACGCGCTCGCCGCCCTCGCGGCGGTGGGCACGTTCGTCATCGCGTTTCTTGACTCGTATGAGGTTCGGTTTAAGGTCCGTAGGCGCACGCGCGGTGCGGACGGTAGAAGGCATTTGCGCCGCAACAAGCGCAAATAAGAATGCCCGGGGTTAGAGGCCCGGGCATTTAACAAAACCAGAAAACTAGGCCGCCCGCGCTTTCGAACACTTACGCGGGGTGCGTCGTTTTCTATTGACATTGTATCCCGAATCGCCCCGCCGATTCGGGACATTTTGAAAACTCAAATGCTGGCTTATCCTCGACTGGACGGTGCGGTCTAGCTGTGTTGTCGGGCGGGGGAGCCTGCTAATCGGCTATTATTTGTTTAGACAACTTGAGTTGTAGAGGAGTGACTGGCGATGGTGCAGGGCGCCAAACATATGAAGAGCAATAACGCTGCGGATAACGGCGGCTCAAGCCCTCAGCCCAAACCTCAACCAAAGCCCAAGCGCCGTCGCAAGCGGCTGCCGCGCTGGGCCGACCGTCTCATCACCATCGTCATCATCCTTATTGGCGTGGGCCTTATGACCTGGCCGTGGATCTTGGACCGGCTCGAGGCCTCGGGCGTGTTCAACCAGATCAGCACGGTGTCCAGCACCGTGGACGCGCTGTCTGCCGAGGAGCGCGAGCGCATCCTGCTCCAGGCGCGCTCCTTTAACGAGCAGCTGGCGGGCGAGGCCACCGAGCTTCCCGCCGACCAGATCGAGCCCTACGCTCAGCAGCTCATCTTTGACCGCGACCCCATGATGAGCTGGGTCGAGATCCCCTCCATCGACGTGAGCATGCCCATCTACCACGGTACGAGCGAGGAAGTCCTTATGGCGGGCGTCGGCCACCTGGAGGGCACGAGCCTGCCGGTGGGCGGCACCTCGACGCATTGCGTGCTCACCGCGCACTCGGGCATGCGCAACCTGAGCATGTTCGACGACATCCATTCGCTGGAGCCCGGCGACCTGGTGCTGCTGCACACCATGAACAAGACGCTCGCCTACAAGATGGTGGACTCCGAGGTGGTGCTGCCCGAGGAGATGGAGTCGCTGACCATCGAGCCCGGCGCCGACAAGGTGACGCTCGTCACCTGCACGCCCTACGGCGTGAACGACCATCGCCTGCTGGTGCATTGCGTGCGCACCAAGTACAGCAAGAAGGACGTCGACAAGCAAAAGTCGCTGGCCGGCCGCCACTGGGGCAAGCGCGAGTTCGCCGTGCTCATTGTGGTCGTAGCCATTGTGCTGTTGCTGCTGGACATCGTGATCCACGCGATCCGCAAGCGCCGCAAGGCCAAGGCCTCGGCATAAGACATTCTTCAGAACCACCACAAAGGGGACAGGCACCTTTGTGGTGATTAGGGCTTTCAAACCATCACAACATTCGATGAAAATCGCGATTTTGGCGAAAAGTGTCGAATGTTGTGATGGTTTTCGCTACGGACGGCGCGGTTTTCGCTATGGACGGCGCGGTTTCGCTGCAGAACCGCCAACCCGTCGCCTGTCAATCACTGCTCTCGTTACGTTTTCGCTGCATTTGGGTAAAGCACCTGCTCCAAGCGGCGTTGCCTTGTATACTAGAGCGGTTTATCTGTTATGCGGAAGGGAGCGCCTATGGCACTCAGCGAGAAAGACGTGCGCGGCATCGCCGAGTACGCAAAGATCGCACTGACCGATGACGAGCTCACCCAGATGACGTCCTACATGAACGACGCCGTCCAGATGCTCGAGCCCGTCCTGCAATATGACTTGCCCGACGTGGAGCCCACGTTCCATCCCATCGGAAGCCTGTCCAACGTGATGGGCGATGACCTGCGCGAGCCCGAGCGCGACCTGTCGCTCGACGTCGCGCTCAAAAACGCCGGCAGCGCGCGTGAGCGTTACTTCCGTGTGCCGTCCATTTTGGGAGAGGGGGAGAGCGAGTAATGGCGCAGAGCTTCGATTCCCTTACCGCCGCCCAGATCGCCGCGGGTGTTGCCGCTGGCGACTTTACCGCTACCGAGGTGGCCCAGGCCTCCCTTGCCGCCATCGAGGCGCGCGAGGGCGGGGTCCAGGCATTCCTGCAGGTGGCGCCCGAGCTTGCGCTCGAGGCCGCTGCGCGCGTGGATGCCGACCGTGCCGCAGGCAAGCCGCTGCCCCCGCTTGCGGGCGTGCCGCTAGCCATCAAGGACAACATGAACCTCGTGGGCACGCGCACCACCTGCGCTTCCCGCATGCTCGGGGACTACCAGAGCGTCTACACCGCCACCTGCGTCCAGCGCATGCTCGATGCCGGCTGCCTGCCCATGGGCAAGGCCAACATGGACGAGTTTGCCTTTGGCAGCTCCACCGAGAGCTCGGCGTTCCATCGCACCAACAACCCCTGGGATACCGAGCGCGTGCCCGGCGGCTCCTCGGGCGGCTCCGCTGCCGCCGTCGCCGCGGGCGAGGTCGCGCTCTCGCTGGGCTCGGACACCGGCGGCTCCATTCGCCAGCCGGCGTCGCTGTGCGGCGTGGTGGGCTTTAAGCCCACGTACGGCGCCGTGAGCCGTTACGGCGTGGTTGCCTTTGGCTCGTCGCTCGACCAGGTGGGCCCCTTTGGCCGCACGGTCGAGGATGTCGCGCTGGCCATGAACGCGCTTACCGGCGCGGGCCACGATCCGTACGACTGCACCAGCCAGGATTGCGCCGTCGACTTTACCGAGCACCTCAACGACAGCATCGAGGGCAAGCGCGTGGGCATCATCCCCGCGTTTATGGAGGCCGAGGGCCTGACGCCCGAGGTCAAGGCCGCTGTTCAGCGCGCCGCCCAGGAGCTGCGGAACCAGGGCGCCGAGCTGGTCGAGGTCGACCTGCCGCACCTGGATGCCGCCATTGCCGCCTACTACGTCATCGGCCCGGCCGAGGCGTTCTCCAACCTGGCTCGCTTCGACGGCATTCGCTACGGCTACCAGGAGGAGGGCTGCGCCAACCTGTCCGACCAGAGCTCGCTCTCTCGCGCCCACGGCTTTGGCGCCGAGGCCAAGCGCCGTCAGATGCTCGGCGCCTACCTGCTGAGCTCGGGCGTGTACGACAAGTACTACTACGCCGCGCAGAAGGCCCGCACGCTCATCACGCAGGACTACGACGCCGCGTATGCCAAGGTGGACACCATCCTCATGCCCGCCTCGCCCCGCACGGCCTTTAAGTTTGGCGAGATTAGCGACCCCACGCAGATGTACCTCTCCGACCTGTACACCATCTCGCTCAACATTTGCGGCAACGGTGGCATCTCGGTGCCGCTGGGCCTGGGCGAGGACACTCATCTGCCCGTTTCTGCCCAGCTGGTGGGGCCTGCCTTTAAGGACCGTCAGCTGCTCACGTTTGCCCGCGCCCTGGAGCGCGGCTTTGCCGATGCCGCCACGGGTGCGCCCCCGCTTTCCGTCGCGCCCGATTTTGCCGGGAAGGGAGGCGAGCTGTAATGAAGGAGCTTTCCGAGGTCCTGCAGGATTGGGAGGCCGTGATCGGCCTGGAGATCCACACCGAGCTCACCGCACTCGATACCAAGATGTTCTGCAACTGCAAGCTCAGCCACGATGACGAGCCCAACGCCAACGTGTGCCCGGTGTGCCTGGGGCTGCCCGGCGCTCTGCCGGTGCCCAACAAGCGCGCCATCGAGAGCATCGTCAAGGCCGGTCTCGCCACCAATTGCGAGATCCAGCGCCACTCGATGTTCTACCGCAAGCACTACTTCTATCCCGATATGGCCAAGAACTTCCAGACCACACAGGGTCCGGTCGCCTTTGCCATGTACGGTCACCTGGACCTGGACGTGACCGGTCGCGGTGCCGCCGAGCGCCCCGACTGCGCGTTTGGCGAGGCTGAGGCCCAGAGCCTGGCGAGTGCCTCGGCCAACGCCGAGGGCCTGTCCACGTCCATGACGTCGACCATGCGCGAGGGCAATCAGCGCGCCGGCCACTTGGCCAGCTATGACGCGTCCAACCTGCAGATGCCCGAGCGTCGCGAGGACGGTTCCTACACGGTGCCCATCCGCATCCTGCGCATCCACATGGAGGAAGACGCCGCCAAGATGGTGCACGTGGGCGGTGAAGAGGGCCGCATCGGTGGAGCGGCAGAGAGCCTTATCGACTACAACCGCTGCGGCACACCGCTCATCGAACTCG
>CABUMZ010000055.1 GCA_902492825.1 uncultured Collinsella sp. | reverse complement strand
GATGCCGATGAACTGTACGACAGCGTTTACGACATCGCTTGGGAGACCATCATCCGCCCCGGCGCCACCATTGCCATCACCGCCCGCGGCGTGACCGAGCAGCTGCGCAACACGCGCTTCTCGGCCCTGCGCGCCAAGGACGCGCTGTGTGACCGCCTGGCCGAGAACACGGGCCGTCGCGCCGACGTCGATGCCGCCGACCCCGACATTCACCTACTGCTTTCGCTGCGTCAGCGTCGCGCGAGCATAAGCCTGGACCTTTCGGGCGACCCGCTGTTCAAGCGCCTGCCGCCCGCGGCGACCCGTGCCGGCGAGGGCGCGCACGTGTTGCGCCCCGACTACGCCGCCCTGGTGCTGGCGCAGGTCGGCTGGACCGCACTGTGCGAGCGCGAGCTGACGGCCGACGATTACGAGAATGAAGCCCTTCCCACGCTAATCGATGCCTCGTGCGCCGGCGGCGGTCTGCTGCTGGAGGCCGTGAACATTCTGACCGACCGCGCCCCGGGCGCCGCACGCGAGCGCTGGGGCTTTGAGGGCTGGCAGCTGCACGACGCCGCTCTGTGGGAGCAGCTGCTTGCCGAGGCGCGCGAGCGCGGGGCGGCAGCGCGCGAGCGCCAGGCACGCATCGTGGCCGTAGACATCGACCCCGCCGCCCGCAAGACCGCCGAGCGCATGGTCAAGAGCGCTGGCTACAAGCGTTTTGTCGACTTTTGCGCCGCCAAGCCCGTCACCGTGCTGGACCATGTGGGCGCCGTCGCCGGTGCCGCCGTGGTCGCGGATACGACCGAGACACCGCTTTCGCTCATGCACGACGCCATGACGCTGATCGGCGAGCTGCGTCGCGCGCCCGAGCTTACCGCCGCGCCGGTCGCCGCGCTCGCCCGCGACGGCCTTATGGCCCGCGCGCTCCATGCCGAGCCTGCGCGCTCCATCGCCGTCATGCCCAATAACGAGGAGGCGGCTCTTGAGGTTTGGCCCTCGCTCGACCACGCCGCCGCGGCATTCGAAGCTGCGACCAGCTCAGATGCCGAGGAGCAGACCGCAGATGCCCAAGGCGAAGCCGCCGACACCCCCACGTCCGAACCTGCCGCCACGCTCGACTTGGGCGACGGCAAGCCGCTGCCCGTGCTCATCCCGGAGTCCGAGCAGTTCGCCAACCGCCTGCGCAAGAATGCCCGTCTGCGCCGCAAGTGGGCCAAGCGCGAGGGCGTGAGCTGCTATCGCGTCTACGATGCCGACCTGCCCGACTACTCCGCTGCCATCGACCTGTACGAGGGTTGCCCGCAGACGCCGGGCCGCTGGCTCGTCATCGCCGAATACGCCGCGCCCAAGACCATCGACCCCGCGCTGGCCCAGGCCCGCATGCTCGACATCTTGGCCATCGCGCCGCGCATCCTTGATGTTCCGGCCGAGCATGTGCACGCCAAGGCCCGCATGCGTTCGCGCGGCGGCTCGCAGTACGGCAAGCAGGGCGCCGGCAAGGGCGGATCGGGCGAGCGCGCCAACATCGCGCGCCGGCGTCTGCCGCTCATCGAAGAAGGCGGGCTCACCTTTGCCGTCAACTTTGACGACTACCTGGATGTGGGCATCTTCCTGGATCACCGCGTCACCCGCAACCTGGTGCGCGAACACGCCAAACAGGCACGCCGCTTCCTCAATCTGTTCGCCTATACCGGCACCGCCACCTGCTATGCGGCCGACGGCGGCGTCGAGGAAACCGTGACAGTCGACCTTTCCAACACCTACCTGGACTGGGCCGAGCGCAATATGCGCCAGAACGGCTTTGTTGGTCCGCAGCATCATTTTGTGCGCGACGACGTGCTCGCCTGGATTCGCGACCAGCGCCAGACGCGCAACCGCTGGGACTTGATCTTTGTCGACCCGCCCACGTTCTCGAACTCGTCCAAGATGGGCCGCCGCACCTGGGATGTCCAGCGCGACCATGTTGAGCTTTTGGCCGGCGTATCTCGCCTGCTTGCACAGGGCGGACATGCCATCTTTAGCTGCAACCTGCGCGGCTTCCGCCCCGAAACGCGCAAGCTCGCGCGCGCGGGCGTCGTGCTGGAGGACATTACGGCACAGACCATCCCCGAGGACTTCGCGCGCAACCAGAAGGTGCACCACTGCTATATCGTGCGCCGACTGCCCATCGAGGACGCCATGGCCGAGGTCGGCTTTAGCGCCGAGGAGATTGCCGAGCGAACCGAGGAGCTGCGCAACCCCGAGGCGCGCAAGCCTCGTGCAGCAGCGCCCGCGCCCACGCAGGCCGGCAACGGCAAATCAAACTTTGCCGGCAAACCCTCCCCTGCCGGCAAGTCCAAAAAGAAGAAGTTCTACGCCAGCAAGCCCAAGGGCAAATAACAAAGTTGCGGTGGAATATGGACTGTTTGGCCGCCAAATAGGCCATTTCCGTCCGTATTTCACCGCAACTCATATTGGGACGGTGGTTGGCGATCTAGCCTTGGGTGACCAATCGGTAACCGATACCCACGTGTGTTTGGATATAGCGCGGGTGCGCGGGGTCGGACTCGATCTTCTTGCGCAGCGTGCCCATAAAGACGCGCAGGCTCGCCAGGTCGCTCTTAGTTGCCGTGCCCCAAATCTCGTGCAGGATAAACTGGTGCGTTAGTACCTTGTCGGCGTTATGTGCCAGCAGGCACAAGAGCTTGTACTCAATCGGCGTCAGATGCAGCTCCTCGCCATCCATCGTGGCAATGCCGGCATCAAAGTCGATATGCAGCTCACCGGTATCGAACGAGCCCTCGGAGGCAACACCACCCGTTTGCGCATACGAAAGGCGCCTGAGCGTCGTGCGAATGCGTGCAAGCAGTTCCTCGACCGAAAACGGCTTGGTCAGGTAGTCATCGGCGCCGGCATCGAGCGCGCGAATCTTGTCCGCGTCCTCGCTGCGCGCCGAGACCACGATGATCGGCATGCCCGACCATGCGCGCACCGACTCCACCACCTTGACGCCGTCCATATCGGGCAGGCCCAGATCGAGCAGCACGATGCTCGGTGCCTGCGATGAGGCGGCGGCGATGGCGGCATGGGCGGTCTCCACGGCCATATGACGCAAGCCGTGCGCCTCGAGCGCGGCAACAATAAGGTTGCGGACGGCGGGATCGTCCTCAACGACCAAGATGAGCGGTTTTACGGCAGAGTTCGGCACAGCGCTACTCCTTATCAAACGAAACGTCGGCGACGGGAAGCTCAATCGTAAAGACCGAGCCGTGCGGGTCCGCCGCGGCAACCTCTATGCTACCGCCATGCGCCAGCGCAATGGAGCGGCAGAGCGAAAGACCCAGGCCCACGCTGCGATGGCTGTCGGCAAGACCGTGGTTGGCGGTGTAGAACGACTCAAAGATTCGCTCGCGGTCCTCGGGCGCAATGCCCGGGCCGTCATCGGCCACCGAGCACGCCACGCGTCCATCGTCGACGCTAATCGAAATCATGATATGCGAGCCTGCGGGCGTATAGGTGATGGCGTTGTTCACCAGATTGACCACCAGCTGCACCATCAGGCGCGCATCGACGTTGACGAGCGCCGGCTCATCGCACGCCACCACCTTAAGGTCGTGCTCGCGCACGGCAGGGTTCACGTGGCGCAGCGCCTCCTCCACGATATCGTCCATGAGCTCGAGCGTGGTCGACAGGCGCATACCGCCGCCCTCGAGCTTGGTGATGGCGAGCAGGTTCTCGACGGTGGCGTTGAGCCACAGCGCATCCGAGCGAATGGACAGGAGCAGGCCGCGGCGCGTCTGGGCGTCGAGCACGGCGGTGCCGGTCGAGCCCTGGTCGAGCAGCACATCGGCATTGCCCGAAATACTGGTGAGCGGCGTGCGCAGGTCATGCGAGATGGAGCGCAGCAGGTTGGCGCGCAGCTGCTCATTTTTGGCAAGCACCGCCGCCTCCTCGCGGGCCTCCATGGCGCGGGCGCGATCGAGCGCCAGCTCGCCTTCGCTCACGATGGCATCGGCAAGTGTCCGCTCCTCATGCGTCAGCACGTCGGGCTCGGCAACGATAGCCAGCACGCCCACCACCGAGGCGGGATCGCCCGAGCGCGCGAAGCCGTCGCCTGTGCGAACCGTCAGGTAGATGGCATAAAACGCCGAGCCGCCAAACGTGGCGTCGAGCGGCGTTCCCACATAGGCGGACGCCGAGAGCCGCGGCGGCATCTGCGGCGCCAGTTCGTGCACCGGTGCGGCATCGCCCACGGCCGTGTAAGTCGCGCGCGGCAGCAGGTCATCGCCCTCGGCGTCGGCGCTGTACCACACGACAGGGCAGCCCGAAAGACGCGCCAGCTGCGTGGCCATGGCGTGAACGATCTGATGCTGATCGGCGCACCGCTGCAGCATGCGGTTGGTCTCGAGCACCATATGTGTGCGGCGATCGCTGGCGGCAGCCTGTGCCAAGGCGCGGCGCAGGGCCAACGCAATCGAACTCGACACAAGCGAGACCACGAACATGATGAAGAACATGCCGGGATAGCCGCGGTCGATAAGCGACAGCGAGTAGCGCGGGTCGACAAACAAGAAGTTGTAGAGCGCCACGGCGGCAGCCGAGCTCAGCAAGCAATACAGGCGACTCCAGGTAAAGAATGCGCACAGCTGAACGGCAAACACATAGACGATCATGATGCTCGGCGCGAGACCCGGATGGTCGAGTAGCGCGCCCACAATCGTCGCCGCGACCAGCAGCCCCACCGATACGCAGGCGTCATACAGAGGAGAGCGGCGCGTCAGCGTTGTGCGCCGCCACCAAAAGCTATCGGCAATATCGCCGTCCGTACGGACGTCCATCAGCGTCCCGCCCCTCTCTCAAAAACAAAAACCACCACAAAGGGACAGGCACCTTTGTGGTGGTTTCCCTTGTGGTGGTTCCAAGTGTATAGCCTTTGCAACCGGCGGTCGCTAGACAAACAGCACGTGCGCGAGCAGGGCACACACGCACACCGCTCCAAATACCAGTGCCACGATCGAGATCACGCGGTCGGCCATGTCCATGTTGGCACGATTCGTAAAGAACCGATCTTCGGCGGCGTCGACGCGCGCCTCACGCACCAGCTCGGTCGCAAGATCGCAACCGTCAAGCACCTTTGCATCCATGGTTTCCTCCCAGGACTCAATCACCGTCAATACAAGCCCGCCCGTTCGCAGACAAACCTCGAGCGTCGACTACGGCCGCTCGTTGGGGGCCAGGCGTTGCATCTTGTTCACGGCCTTGAACTTGGTGAACAGCGGCACGTACTCAAAGCTCACGTTGGAGTTCTCCAGGCCGTACCAACGCGCGGGCGTGCCGGCGGCGCGGCGAATGATGTACTTGAGCGTGATGGCCGTACGCTCGCTGGGCTCCACATCGCTTTCGGGCGCCAGAAGCTTACGGATCAGGACGAACTTGAACGTGCCGATGTTACCCGGATCCTTGTAGACCGAGTAGTCATGCGTCTGCGGCGGCAGCTCGCCGGTGGCAGCCAGGTCCTGAACAACCTGACGCAGGTAGGCATTGACGCGCTGGTTGATCTTGTAGCCCAGGTACAGGTGCACGCGGAACACGTAGTCGGTGCCGAACGTCTCGACCGAATAGGCAAAGGTGTGCGGTTCGTCCATGGTCTCGACATTCACGAACCACCAGGCGCGAGCGCGCTTGGGATGCTTGTCCAAGATCGAATAGACGATATCGCGGTCGATGTAGTCGGTATGGGTGTCCTTGGTCAGGTACACGACGTTGTCACTCATGCGCTCGTAACGGTCGTCGTCGCGCAGGCGCTTGAGCTGCGGCAGGTAGCTGCGCAGCGGCAGCAGCGTAAACTGGCGCTGCTCGACCGCCGTGCCGTTGTACCAGCACACCATAATGCCCATGATGAGTGCAGCCATGAGGATGGTGAAGTAGCCGCCGTGGAAGAACTTGGTGAGCGAGCTCACGAAGAAGAAGCCTTCGAGCAAAAGGAAGAAGGCTGCGAAGATCCACGGAGCAACCTTGAGCTTACGCTCCTCGTGCAGGTAGAAGAAGAGCAGCAGCGTGGTGCACATCATAGTCAGCGTAATGGCAAGGCCGTAGGCGGCTTCCATATGCGCCGAGTTCTGGAACAGCAGCACCACAATGACGCAGCCGACAAGCATGACATTGTTGACCATGGGGATGTAGAGCTGGCCCTTGGTCTCGGCAGGGTAGAAGACCTGCATGTGCGGCATGAGGTCCAGACGGCTGGCCTCGGACACCAGCGAGAATGCACCGGTAATGAGCGCCTGCGAGGCAATGATGGCCGCGACGGTGGAAAGGCCGACGGCAAACGGGCGCAGGTCCGGGGCGAGCATCTGGTAGAACGGGTTGAGATCGGCAATGCCCATGAGCTCGGGGTTGGCAGCGTTGTTCATAAGCCAAGCGCCCTGGCCCATATAGGACAGCAGCAGGCAGCACTTAACGAACGGCCAGGTAGCGTAGATATTGCCGCGGCCGACGTGGCCCATGTCGGAGTAGAGCGCCTCGGCACCGGTGGTGGCGAGGAAGCAGCTGCCCAGAATCATGATGCCCGCGTGGTTGTTGGGGCTCAACAAAAAGGCGATGCCGCGGAGCGGGTTGAGGCACAGCAGCACGGCGGGGTGCTGTAAGACAAAGAACAGACCCGTGCCGCCCAGGAATAGGAACCACAGCGTCATGATGGGGCCAAAGGCGTGACCGATCTTGGCCGTACCGATGCGCTGTACCAAGAAGAGCACGATGATGATGGCGAGCGTAATGGCGACGACGCGACCCTGGTCATCGCCCAGCACGGCATGGACCGCCGGGATGGTGCGCAGGCCCTCGATGGCCGTGGTAACGGTAACGGCCGGCGTCAGGATGCCGTCGGCGAGCAGCGCGGCGCCACCCAGCATGGCGGGGATGATGAGCCATTTACCGCAGCGCTTAACCAAGCTGTACAGGGCAAAGATGCCGCCCTCACCATGGTTATCGGCGCGCAGCGAGATGAGCACATACTTGATGGTGGTCAGCAGCGTGACCGTCCACACGACAAGGGAGAGCGCGCCAAGCACGAACTCCTCCGTCACGCTCCCGATGCCGCCGTTGCCGGCAACGAGCGCCTTGGTTACATACATAGGGCTGGTGCCGATATCGCCGTACACCACACCCAGCGTGACGAGCATCGCCGAGATGCTCACAGGAATCGCAGCGTGCGAGGCTGCCTCCTTGGCCTTTTGTTCCATAAGCCGGTTTCCTCCCAACTTTAACGTTCGAGGGGATTATAGGTAATCGGCCCATGTTTTAATGCACTGTTTTCCCAGCTAGATAAACATTTATACGGCCTTTAGGCCACCACGGCGATATGGAATGTGCCAAAGGGACTGTCCCTTTGGCACATCGCCGCATTCGTTACTTGCCGAGCCAGTTTTTGAACCACCACTCCATGGAACGGCTCATCTCGGCCATAAAGGGGCTCGTGTGCTTGCGGGTGTAGATATCCACCACGCGCTCGCCTACCTCGCGGGCATGCGGACGGAACATCGCGTCCATCTCGGCCACCTGCGCGTCCATGGTCGCAGCATCGGCGCGGCAGTAGCGCTCCTCGTGCACCAGGTTCACCACGGGATGCGCAATAGCCGGGCGCTCCTTACGGGGCGTGCCGATGATGAGCATCGACAGCGGCATGGTATAGGGCGGCAGATCGAGCAGCTCGGCCACTTCCTCGGCATTCTCGACGATGTCGCCGATATAGCAGCTCCCCAGGCCGAGGGCCTCGGCGGCAACCACGGCGTTTTGGGCGGCGATCACGGCGTCCTGGGCCGCGATGGCAAAGTCGCCCAAACCCGGCGCGCGGCGGGGCGCCTTACCCGTGCGCTCGACAAACTCGGGCTCAAAGCAGCCCACGTGCTCAAACAGATCGATCCACTTGGCATAATCGACCACAAATATAAGTGCCCAGGGCGCCTTGGCGATCATGGGCTGGTGGTCGCACAGGTCGACCAGGCGGTCGAGCGTTGCCTGCTCGCGGATGCTCACGATGGAATACATCATCATGGCGCCCGCCGACGGCGCACGGCTCGCCGCATGCAGAATCGCCGTCCGCTGCTCGTCGGTCACCGCCACGGGGCGGTCGTCGTCATCACGCGCGAAGGCACGCGTGGAGGAACGGTGCTCCAACGTGTCCAGCACCGCATTGCCCGTCGTCTCGACCGGATAGCCGCACGTATCCACGCCTGCAGCTCCGCCGCAGTACTCGGCACCCGTCATACAAACCCGCTCGCTCATCGCCCTACCCTCGTCAATTCTTTAAGAAGCCTTTACGTTTCCGTGTAATTCCCGTCCATTATCGCGCAGGTCGCCACTCCATTGCGCCACACCGCCACACGTGCGCGTTAATATGGCTGGTTGTTGTGCGCAGCCACCAATTGCAGCGCATATCTTGGTAACAATCGGGTAAACCCCCGCTTTCGTAGGTTTTAGTTTGTGAGGAGTCTCAGCATGTTCGCTGCCGCCATCTCGCTCGTCGGTCTTGCGGCGACCGTCTACCTTGTCTTGCGCGAGGCCAAGGCCGTTCGCGCTCAGTCGGGCACCGTTGCCAAAAGCGCTCTTGGGTGGAGCGTCGCCTTCGGCCTGTTCCAGGTCTTTTTGACCATTTGGGGCGCCATTGGCCTCGTCGCCCAAAACGAGCCGCTCGCCTTTGTGATGCTCATCCTGACCAACGCCATCCTCACCGGCTGCGCTTGGGCCAGCATCGCACGTGACCGCATCGCCCCGCGCGTCTTTGCGTTCGCCGCGCCCGACGCCCCCGCCCCCACCGGCAAGCTCGCCCGTCTGCGCGGCGCCTTTGTGGGCAAGCCACTCGTCGCCGCCGTGCTGTGCCTGCTGCTCGCCGGCGTCTTTGCGCTGCTGGGCATGGAGGTCTCGTCCAACCACGACTTTACCTGGGTCTACCCCCTATGCATCCTGCTCGAGTGGGCCATCATCACCACGCTCATGACCGGCTTGTTCTTCCTATTCCAGCGCCACGGCGCAGCTCCCGCCGTCCTGGCCTTCGCCCTCTTTGTCCTGGGCATTGCCGAGTTCTTCGTCATCACGTTTAAATCCATGCCCATCCAGCCGGGCGACCTTTCGGCCATCTCCACCGCCGCGGCGGTCGCCGGCAACGGCTACACCTTCTCCATCTCGCTGTTCTGCGTGCTGTCCATGGGCTTTACCGCCATCGCCATGCTGCTATGCGAGTACGCCGGCCTGGTGGCGCCGCACCGTCAGAAGGGTGCCGCCAACGCCAAGCGCATGCTGCTCACCAACCTGCTCGTCGCCGTACTGTGCCTGGGCGGCGTGACCGCGCATGTCACCCTCATCGACTACTACAACACCCTCGGCATCACCGTCTACACCTGGCGTCCGCTCGAGAGCTACTGGCGCGAGGGTTATCTGCCTGCCTTTATTAGCGCGGCACAGTCCATCAAGCCGCCCAAACCCGCCGACTACTCCGTCGACGATGCCAAGGCCACGCTCAAAAAGTACGCCAAGGCCTACGACAAGTCCGACGCGGCCAAGAGCGACGAGCGCGCCGCCGCAAAGGAGCAGTTCGACAGCGAGAAGCCCACGGTCATCGCCATCATGAACGAGACCTTCTCAGACCTTTCGATCTACCAGAACATGCGCGCCGGCTACGAGGGCCCGCAGTACTTTAAGAACCTGTCCAACTGCCTCAGCCGCGGCAAGCTCTATGTGAGCGCCTACGGCGGCGGTACCGCCAATACCGAGTTTGAGTTTATGACCGGCAACTCCATGGCCAACCTGGGCTCGGGCGTGTACCCCTACACCATCTACAACATGGAGACGACCGGGAACCTGGCAGAACAGTTCAAATCGCTCGGCTATTCCACCACGGCCATGCACCCCAACCACGCGACCAACTGGAACCGCGAGAACGTCTACAAGGACTTTGGCTTTGACCAGTTCCTGTCTATCAATGACTTCCAGGGAGCCGACACCCTGCGCGGCATGGTGACCGACCAGGCTACCTACGACAAGATTCTTGAGCTGCTCGACCAGAACGCCGATCCGCAGTTTATCTTCGACGTGACCATGCAGAACCACTCGGGCTACGATACGGGCCTGCTGCCGGTCGACAAGCAGATGCACCTGAATATCGACACGACCGATTTGGACCCCAAGACCGTCGAGGACGGCACGCTCTCCGATGTCGACGAGTATGTCTCGTGCATCGAGCAGTCCGACCAGGCGCTGCGCTACTTCCTCAACGCCCTGAGCAAGCTCGACCGTAAGGTGGTCGTGGTGTTCTGGGGCGACCACCAGCCGTTCTTCCCGTCCAAGTTCAATGACAAGTGGTTTACCGGCGAAGACGATGCTACGCATCAGGAGCGCCTGTGGCAGACCGACTACATCATCTGGGCCAACTACGACGTTGCCGGCTGCGACCAGACGAGCGAGACCGACGACCTGTCCACCAACTACCTGTCCACCCAGCTGATGCAGCTGATCGGCGCCCCGCTGACCGACTACCAGAAAGCGCACATGACGCTGCGCGAGTCGCTGCCCGCCATCAACTCGGTGGGCTACGAGGACGCCAGCCTGCGCTGGGCGCTCTCCTCCAACGTCACCGGTGACGACGCCGCTGCCGCAGCCGCAACCAAGGCGCGCGAGGATTACGCCAAGATGCAGTACTACGAGATGTTCCGCGACGGCAAGAACGTCTACACCGAGCACTTCCAGACCGAGGCCAACGAGACCGACCCCAACCTGGCACCGGGTACGACCAAGATTAAGTAGCTACTAGCTGCTGAGCCACAACTGAAACGTCTGTCCAGGCGGAGGCATATATAAGTTGAAGGCCACGTTATGTGGCCTTCTTTGTTTGCGGAAAGTGTGTCCCGGAATTCTTGTCTGGAATGGGATGCAGTTTCCGCTTGGGACCCGATTGGGAAAGTGTGTCCCACTATTCAGCTGGATTCCGGGATGTATTTTCCGGTTGAGGCTCGTTGGGAGAGTGCGTCCCACTTTGGGGGCTGATTCTGGGACGTGGTTTCCGGTTGGCTCTCATTGGGAAAGTTCATCCCATTTCTCGGCCTAATTATGGGACGCAGTTTCCCGTTGAGGACCCTTTGGGAAAGTGCGTCCCGGTCTGGGCGCTCAAACTGGGATGGATTTTCCGGATGAGGGCTTGACGGAAAATGTGTCCCGTTCCGGGCGCTAATTGTGGGATGCAGTTTCCGCTTGCGGAGTCTCCACTCAACAGAAAACCCGGGTGGCCTGTTTTTTGGCTACCCGGGTTTTTGGGTTGTCGATATGTTCGACTGGCTACTAGTGGGTCTTGCGGCGCTTGATCAGCATGATGAGGGCTATCACTACGAGCGTTGCTCCCGCTGCTGCTGCGGTGGCGACTAGGGCGAATGTTTGGTCGCCGGTGTTTGCGAGGTTCTTCGCCGTGGTCGTAGTCTTGACCTTGGTGTCGGTCTTAGCTCCGTTGTCGGACTTGGGCCTGTCCGGGTTCGTCGGGGTCTCAGAAGTCTCGGGGTCCTTTGAGCCTTCGGAATCGGTTGGGCCGGCGGTGTTTACCAGCGTATGGTCCAGGAACTTCTTGGCGCCCGCACTTGCCTGTGAGAACAGGCGGCGCGTGCGGATCGGGGTGGCGTTCACCGTTGTGGGCGCCGTCTCCTCGGCCTCGATATTCACGAGCGTCGTGCC
>CABUMZ010000054.1 GCA_902492825.1 uncultured Collinsella sp. | reverse complement strand
CTCATTCGCCTCGTGCTCGGCCATCCCGAGTTTGAACTTGTTGCCATTACGTCCAACGCCGATGCCGGCCAGCCGCTGTCCGCGGTGTATCCGAGCTTTGCTGGCGTGAGCGATCTGGTTTTCACCACGCATGACGCCCCCGAGCTCAAGAGCTGCGATGCGGTTTTTCTTGCCGTGCCGCACACGGCTGCCATGGCACAGGTGCCCGCGCTGCTTGCATCGGGCGTCTCCTGCTTTGATCTTTCGGCCGACTACCGCCTGAACGACGCGTCCGTCTTTGAGACGTGGTATGCCGCCGAGCATACGAGCCCCGAGCTGCTCAAGACCCGTGCCTTTGGCCTGCCCGAGCTGTTCTGCCAGGACCTGGAGACCGCCGAATCCGACCATGCCGACGGCAAACCCGTGCTGGTCGCCTGCGCCGGTTGCTATCCCACCGCAACGAGCCTTGCTGCCGCTCCTGCCGTGCGTGCGGGCTGGGTGGCCGAGAACGGTCCCGTGATTGTCGATGCCATCAGCGGTGTAACGGGTGCCGGCAAGTCCTGCAACGCTCGTACGCATTTTTGCAGCGCGGACGAGAACCTGGAGGCCTATGGCGTAGGCAAGCATCGTCATACGCCCGAGATTGAGCAAATCCTTGGCCTGACCGATCGCATCGTCTTCACCCCGCATCTGGCACCGCTCAAGCGCGGCCTGCTCTCCACGGTGACGCTGCCGTTCACGCCGCAGGCCATCGACTCCCTGGCTCTTGAGGATGTTGTCGACTATTACAAGCAGTTCTACGCTGGACGCACCTTTGTGCGTGTGCTCGACGCCGGCCAGCAGCCCAAGACGGCTTCGGTCGTCGGAACCAACGCCGCCCAGATTGGCCTCGCGCTCAACAAGCGCGCGGGCGTGCTGGTGGCGACGGGCGCCATCGACAATCTGTGCAAGGGCGCTGCGGGCCAAGCGGTCCAGTGTGCCAATATCGTCTTTGGCTTTGACGAGCGACGAGGCTTGCCCACAGTGGCGTGCCCGGTGTAGCACATTCGATTGTTAACGATTTGGTAGTCGGGCATCGAGTGGGGTGCCACTCTTAAGCTGGTCTCATGATTACGACTGGCATGGCGCACCAACCGATGTCCGTTTTTTGTTTGACATAAGGAGTCATAAAGACGATGAATACCGAGCTGTTTGATATCAAGATTCGCGCCGTCGAGGGCGGCGTTACGGCTGCGGCTGGTTTTAAGGCTGCGGGCATCCATGCTGGGTTCCGCAAGAACCCCGAGCGTCTGGATTACGCGCTCGTCGTGCCCGATAAACCCTGTCCCGGTGCCGGCGTGTTTACCACCAATCGCTTTTGCGCGGCGCCCGTGCAGGTGAGCCGTGCCAACCTGGGCGGTGCCGACAAGGGTTGCGGAATCATCGCCGGCGTTTCGGTCAACTCTGGCAATGCCAACGCCGCCACGGGTGAGACCGGCCTTGCATGCGCGCGCGAGACGTGCAGCATCGCATCGCAGGTCATCGGCTGCGAGCCCCAGCAGATTCTGGTTGCCTCCACGGGTGTGATTGGCCAGATTCTGCCGATCGACACGTTTGAGACCGCCATTCCTGCTGCCTACGAGGCGCTCTCCGCCCACGGTGGCGCCGATGCCGCTCGCGCCATCATGACGACCGACACACACTCCAAGGAGTACGCCGTGTCCTACGTCAGTGAGGCTGCGGGCCATGCGGGCAACGTCTATTCGGTAGGCGGAATGTGCAAGGGCTCGGGCATGATCATGCCCAATATGGCCACCATGATCGCAGTTATCACCACCGATGCCCCCGTCGAGCCTGCGGCACTTCATACCCTGCTGCTCTCGACCGTCAAGCAGACCTTTAACAAGGTAACGGTCGATTCCGACACTTCGACCAACGACACCTGCATCATGCTTGCCTCCGGCGCCGCTGCCGCAGATGCCGAGCCTATCGTCGAGGGCTCCGATGCCTTTGACGAGTTGGCATTTGCCGTGCACGAGGTGTGCGAGAGCCTGGCGCGCAATATCGCCGCCGATGGTGAGGGCGCATCCAAGCTTGTTACGGTCAACGTTACCGGCGCCGTGAACGACGAGGAGGCCGATATCGCCGCCCGTGCCGTTGCCAACTCGCCGCTCGTTAAGACCTGCATCGCCGGCCACGACTGCAACTGGGGCCGTGTTGCCATGGCGCTTGGCAAGTGCGGCGTGAAGTTTAATCAGGAAGACGTTTCCATCGACATGATGGGCATGCCTGTCTGTCGCGACGGTCTGACTGTTCCCTTTGATGAGGACGAGGCTCTACGACGTTTCGAGGCGCCCGAGATCGTGATCTCGGCCGACCTGGGCGCAGGCGACGCGGCAACGACCGTGTGGACCTGCGACCTCACGCATGAGTACATCTCCATCAACGGCGACTACCGTTCCTAGATTCCGGGCACGCTGCGCATCTTGCCGCGATTGCGGACAGCGGAGCACGGCGCGATAACGATACGAAAGACGAGGCAGATTATGAAATTCGCACGCGATTGTCGTTCGAGCGAATCCAACGAAGCAACCGCGCAGCTGCTGTTCGAAGCGCTGCCGTGGATTAAGAACCTGACCGGCAAGACGGTTGTTATCAAATATGGCGGAGCCGCCATGGTTGATGAGCAGCTGCGCCGCGACGTGATGAGCGACATCGTTTTGCTCAAGATCATCGGTATGCGCCCCGTCATCGTGCACGGCGGCGGCAAGGCCATCAACGAGGCGCTGAGCCATTACGATATTCCCGTCGATTTTAAGAACGGCCAGCGCGTGACCACGCCGGCGACTATGGATATCGTGCGCGAGGTGCTGGGCGGTAAGGTCAACCAGGAGCTGGTCGCAGCGCTCAACCACCATGGCAACCTGGCCGTGGGCGTGTCGGGCAGCGATGCCGGCACGCTCATCGCCGAGCCGCTCGACCCCGAGCTCGGTCGCGTGGGCAAAGTGACGCACGTCAACACCGACTATATCGAGCGCTTACTCGATAGCGAGTACATCCCCGTCATCGCTACCGTCGCGGCGGGGGAGGACGGCGGTTTCTTCAACATCAACGCCGACACCGCCGCCGGTGCCGTTGCCGCGGCGCTCCACGCGCATAAGGCGATCTTTTTGACCGATGTCGATGGCCTGTACAAGGACTTTAGCGACAAGGACTCGCTTATCTCCAACCTAACGCTCGACGAGGTTAACGAAATGCTCTACGGCGGCGAGGTCGATAAGGGCATGATTCCCAAGCTGCGCGCGGCCGTCGATGCGCTTACCGGCGGCGTATTTCGTGCCCACATCATTAACGGTACTACGCCGCATTCGCTGCTCCTGGAGCTGCTGACCGATGCCGGCGTCGGCACCGTGATCCATTCCACCGAGACGGCTTACGAGTTCGATACGCATCCGCATCCGCTTTCGACGTTTGCTGCGCGTCTGACCGAGAACCTTGACGAGGTCGAGAAGCTTCAGACGGTCTAGCTGACCCGCAGCCGCCCCATTCCTGCACCCATAGCCCCGCGCCGTCTGGCGCCCAACGAAAGGCATCCCATGTCACTTGCAGCTCAGCAATCGCTTGAATCCCATTACGTTATGCATACCTTTGGCCGCTCTCCGGTCGAGTTTGTCGAGGGTCACGGCATGAAGCTCACCGGCGACGATGGCCGTGAGTACCTCGACTTTCTTGCCGGCATCGGCGTGTGCAGCCTAGGTCATGGCGACCCGGCTGTGCTCTCGGCGCTCGAGGCGCAGACCAAAAAGCTCATGCATGTCTCCAATTACTTCTACATCGAGCAGCGCGGACAGGTCGCGGCGCTGCTGTCCAAGCTTGCTAACGACGACGTAGATGGTGCGCGCGTGCTTGCCGATGCCATTGCCGCCGGCGATGAGACCACGGCAGCTGCTCTTGGTGCCCCGGCTGCGGATGAGCAGGTTTGGGAGACCTTCTTTGCCAACTCTGGCGCCGAGGCCAACGAGGGCTCGATGAAGCTCGCGCGCCTGTACGCCAAGCGTGCCGGTAATGGCGGCAACACCATCGTGTGCATGCGCGGCGGCTTCCACGGCCGTACGCTCGAGACCATTGCCGCCACCATGCAGGATTGGCTGCAGGACAGTTTCCGCCCGCTGCCGGGTGGCTTTGTGGCCTGCACGCCCAACGATGTCGATGAACTGCGTGCAATCTTTAAGCAGCTGGGGTGCGAAATTTGTGCCGTGATGCTCGAACCGATCCAGGGTGAGAGTGGCGTGCACCCCATGACCGAGGAGTTTATGGCGGCAGCGCGCGACCTGGCACACGAAGTGGGCGCCGTGCTTATCGCCGACGAGGTCCAGTGCGGCATCTTCCGCTCCGGCAAGCCGTTTGCGTTCCAGACCTATGGCGTGGAGCCCGACATCATGAGCCTTGCCAAGGGCATTGCCGACGGCGTGCCCATGGGTGCCGTCGTGGCAAAGAAGGAGATTGCCGACGTGTTTAAGCCGGGCGACCACGGCTCGACCTTTGGCGGTAGCTGCTTGGCCATCGCGGCATGTGCCGCGACGCTCTCCGCGCTTGTGCGTGGCGATTATGCCGAGCATGCTGCCAAGGTGGGCGCCTATATGGAGCAGGCGCTGGCTAAGCTTCCGCATGTGGTAGAGGTTCGTGGCCGTGGCCTGATGCTCGGCTGCGATCTTGACGATACTGCGGGTGATGCTCACGACGTTGTGGCCCGTGCATTGGGGGCTGGTGCCGTGATCAACGCTACGGGTGCCCATACGCTGCGTTTCTTGCCGCCTCTCGTCTGCGAGGAAGCCGACGTGGACGGCCTGATCGAGATCCTGTCGGGTGTCTTGGGCTAACGCGGTGCAATAACTCAATTTGGACCGGGTTCCGGACTGTGGACGTGCTTTATGCGGCATGATTCAGCGGTCTGGAGCCCGTTTTGCCTTAGATTTGCTAAGGCAGGGAGTCCTGCTGGTCAAAAAACATCAAATATGAGTACTGCTACCGATTTGATAGCAGCAATTTTGGACTAATAAGGCCAGATAACAAGTCGAAATGGCGATGAAAGCATGATTTTGATCCAACTGTTAGTCCTTATAATGGACATATGTTGCGTAACTTAAGCAAATACTGTCTATTTATATGTTGCAAACAAAGTAGCAGTACTCATTTTTGCCATTTTTTGACCACGGCCTTTGTGACAGACGTGCTGGCGGGTTCGAATCCCTCTGCGATGGGTCCAAAAAAGAAAGGCCCCCATTGCTGGGAGCCTATCAAATCAGTGGTGGGCGATGAGGGATGTCGCGTGCGGCTGACGCCGCCCGCTTTCGCTTCGGGCCTACGGCCCTCGCGTGCTGCGCTGGAAAACGCTTCGCGTTTCCTCAGCTCCGCACCCTGGCGGGTTCGAATCCCATGCGCTGGGACCAAACAAAAACGGTCCCCTTGCGAGGACCGTTTCCAATTCGGTGGTGGGCGATGAGGGATTCGAACCCCCAGCCTTGTGCGTGTAAAGCACCTGCGCTAACCGTTGCGCCAATCGCCCGTGCGGAGAGAGTATAGCAAAACAATCGCCTCATTCACCTCATATCCATTAAAGGTAACTCGCGCGTGTCACAGCGGAGCTGATTCAGTTGAGATTGCCTGAACATTCCGCCCCTCTTTACGCCCTCGGGTATACTCAAAAGCTACTGATTCGATTTGATGCCCAGCAACAGCAGAGGGGATAGTATATGTGCGGTTTTGTCGGTTTTGTCGGTGGGACGGATAACCAATCCGAGGTGCTCACCAAGATGATGGACCGCATCGTCCATCGCGGTCCCGACATGGGCGGTCAGTTTATCGACGGCCGCGTTGCCCTCGGCTTCCGCCGCCTGTCGATCCTCGACCTGACCGAGGCTGGCGCCCAACCCATGGCCAACGAGGACGGTAGCGTCGTCATTGTCTTCAACGGCGAGATCTACAACTTCCAAGAACTCCGTTCCGAGCTCGAGGCCAAGGGCTACAAGTTCCACTGCGGCGCCGACACCGAGAGCCTCCTGCACGGCTACGAGGAGTGGGGCGAGGCCGTTCTCGATCGCCTGCGCGGTATGTACGCCTTCGTCATCTGGGACAAAAAGAAGAACAAGCTTTTTGGTGCCCGCGACATCTTTGGCATCAAGCCGCTCTACTACTATCCCATGGCCGATGCAGGCGACGGCGCTCCGGGCGTGCTCTTTGGTTCCGAGATCAAGAGCTTCCTGGACTACCCGCACTTCCACAAGGCGGTCAACAAAAAGGCTCTGCGTCCGTACATGACGCTGCAGTATTCGGCAACCGAGGAGACCTTCTTCGAGGGTGTCTACAAGCTGCCGCCGGCGCACTACTTTACCGTCGATATCCCGACCGGCAAGATGAACATCGAGCGCTACTGGGATTGCGATTACTCTGCCGTCGAGAAGCCGTTCGAAGAGTATGTCGATGAGCTGGACGAGGTCGTGCACGAGAGTGTCGAGGCCCATCGCATCGCCGACGTCAAGGTCGCGTCGTTCCTCTCCGGCGGCGTCGACTCCAGCTATATTGCCGCTTGCCTCATGCCCGACAAGACCTTCT
This sequence comes from uncultured Collinsella sp., assembly GCA_902492825.1. Taxonomy (GTDB): domain Bacteria; phylum Actinomycetota; class Coriobacteriia; order Coriobacteriales; family Coriobacteriaceae; genus Collinsella. The sequence continues at coordinate 5,136 of CABUMZ010000054.1, read as the reverse complement.
CGGTGGGCTTTGACTACAAGAACTTCAACGAGACCAACTACGCCAAGGAGCTTTCCGATAAGCTCGGCGTCGAGAACGTCCGCAAGATGATTACCGCCGACGAGTTCTTCGGTGCGCTCGAGGACATCCAGTATCACATGGACGAGCCGCAGTCCAACCTGTCTTCTGTGCCGCTGTGGTTCTTGGCCGAGATGGCCCGCAAGGACGTCACCGTCGTGCTTTCGGGCGAAGGCGCCGACGAACTCTTTGGCGGCTACGCCTACTACGAGGACACGGTCCCGGTCCGCAAGTACAAAAAGATGGTGCCGCTGCCCATCCGTCGCGCGCTCGGTAACCTGGCGCTGCATATGCCGTACTTCAAGGGACATAACTTCCTGGTCAAGGGTGCCGAGATCCCTGAGAAGTCGTTCCTGGGACAGGCTCTGGTATGGCCGGAGCGCGAGGTCGACGGCGTGCTCAAGCCCGAGTACAACACCGGCGATGGCGCCTTTGAGCTCGCAGCACCCATTTACGCACGCGTGAAGGATCAGCCCGAGCTGGTCAAGAAGCAGTACCTGGACATGAACATGTGGCTCCCGGGCGACATTCTGCTCAAGGCCGACAAGATGTGCATGGCACACTCGCTGGAGCTGCGCGTGCCCTTCCTGGACCGCAAAGTCATGGAGTTCGCCGAGCACATTCCCGACCGCTACCGCATCAACGAGAACGGCAACAAACAGGTACTCCGCCACGCTGCCAACAAGTCGCTGCCCGATGAGTGGGCCACCCGTCCCAAGGTGGGCTTCCCGGTGCCGATTGTCTACTGGCTGCGCGAGCAAAAGTGGTACGACTATGTCAAGGAGTACTTCACCGCGCCGTGGGCAAGCGAGTTCTTCGATACCGACGAGCTCATGCACCTGCTCGATCTGCACTTTGCGGGCAAGGGCGATTTCCAGCGCAAGATCTATACGCCGCTCGTGTTCCTAGTGTGGTACAAGCGCTTCTTTATCGACGAGGGCCAGCCTTCTGTTCAGGCTGCCTAGCCTCGGCTTACGAACGCCTGCGCGTAACGGCTCCTCCGGGAGCCGTTTTTGCGTGGGTGCGTTTCAGTTACTATAAAAACCGTCCCTGCCAAATGGCTGAGAAAGGTGAAAGATGCACCATTCGGATTCCGCGACCGTGACCACGGTCGATACGCTTGCCAAGCTTCTCGATGTGTGCGGCGAGCTGCGCGCATCAGAGCAGGTTGACGAGCGTGCCGTGACCGGCTGCTCGTTTGATTCGCGCGCGGTCTCGGCAGGTGACGTGTTCTTCTGCAAAGGTGCTGCCTTTAAGCCCGCGTTTTTGAGCATGGCGCTCGATGCGGGCGCCGTCGCATTTGTGTGCGAGGAGTCACTGGTCGAGTCTCTGGAGCCGCTGGCGCAGGAGAGCGGTGCTGCGATGCTGGTTGTTGATAGCGTTCGCACGGCCATGGCCCTGTTGCCGCCGGAGGTCTACGACCGTCCCGACCACGACGTCAAGATCGTGGGTATCACCGGTACCAAGGGAAAGACCACGGCCGCTTTTATGCTCCAGTCGATTATCAAAGCGGCGGGCGAGTCCTGCGGCATGATCGGCTCGGTGAGTACCGACGATGGCATCGAGTGCTACGAGAGCACCAATACTACGCCCGAGGCCCCCGAGGTCTGGCGCCATATCGCCAACTGCCGCACGTCCGGTCGCCAGTCCATGGTCATGGAGGTTTCGAGCCAGGCGCTCAAGTACCAACGCGTCGAGAATCTGCCGTTTGACGTGGCGTGCTTCCTCAACATCGGCCGCGACCACATCTCGCCGATCGAACACCCCACGTTTGAGGATTATTTTGAGAGCAAACTCAGGATCTTTGACCAGGCAAAGACCGCCGTGGTGAATCTAGGCACCGAAGAGGTTGACCGTGTGCTAGAGGCAGCGTCGACGGCCGAGCGCTTGGTGACCGTTGGCGTCGAGCATCCCGAGGCAAGCCTGTGGGCGAGCGATGTCCGCATGCTCGGCTTTAACATCGAGTTCAACTTGCACGGCATGAGCGCCGACGAGTCCGAGGCGGGGGAGAAGGTCCTGCTGGGTATCGCGGGCGACTTTAACGTGGAGAACGCGCTGGTCGCTATCGCCGCTGCGCGCGAGATCGGCATCGGTATCGAGGCTATCAAGAAGGGCCTCTCAAAACTGCGTGTGCCGGGCCGTATGGAGGTCGTGGAGTCGAAGGACGGCCGCGTGATTTGTGTCGTCGACTACGCGCACAACCAGCTTTCGTTCCGCTCGCTTTTCTCGTCGGTCAAGCGCGCGTTTCCCGCTAGTCCGGTCATTGCGGTGTTTGGCGCTGCCGGCGGCAAGGCGCAGGAGCGCCGCGAGCAGCTTCCGCGCGAGGCCGCACCGTATTCCGACCTGATGATCTTTGCCAATGAGGACCCGGCTCACGAGGACCCGATGAAGGTCTGTCGCGAGCTTGCCGAACATGTTCCCGACGATACGCCGAACAAGATCATCCTCGATCGCGAAGCCGCTGTGCATGCGGCGTTCAAGGCGGCGCGCGAGGAGTACGTCAACCCCGATGCTCCCACCATTGTCTTGCTGCTGGCAAAGGGTGACGAGGAGCTCATGCACGTGGGCGACGAGTTCGTGCCCATCGAGAGCGACCTTTCGCTGGCCAATCGCCTGATCGATGTTGCCCAGTTTGACTAATGAACCATGATGGCGGCGGCGCCCTGAGTGCGCTGTCGCCATAAGCGTGTTCCCTCAATCAAAACATGCCGTCCAAGTCCAAACCCTTCTACGTAAACGGAGTAACCATGTCCCACAATACCCTGCCGACCGTCGCCGAGCTTTCGGGCGAGATGCGCGAGCGCTTGGCCAAGGTCAAGTACGTCTTTACCGACCTGGATGCCACGATGCTTGCACCCGGCTCGTGCGTGCTGCGCGACAACGACGGCAACCCCTCGACCAAACTCGTCGAGGCCGTCGTGGCGCTCGCTCGCGCTGGTATTCAGGTGGTTCCCACCTCGGGCCGCAACCGTACCATGATCCACGAGGACGCGCGCGTGCTCGGCCTCAACTCCTACATTGGCGAGATGGGCGGTCTGGTCATGTACGACCTTAAAGCCAACGATTGGGAGTATCTGACCGGCGACATGCCCTACGACTCCTCTTGCGGCCTCACGCCGCACCAGGTGATCGAGCAGACCGGCGTGTGCGAGAAGATCCTCGCCCGCTGGCCGCACAAGATCGAGTATCACAACGACATGTCGACCGGCTACAAATACCGTGAGGTCACCGTCGGCATGCGCGGCGATGTGCCCGACGATGAGGTTCAGGCCATCCTGGACGAGGCCGGCTGCGGTCTGATCTGGGCGTGCAACGGCCATCTGACTCACCTGTCCAAGCCGACGACGCTCGAGCTCGATCGCGTCGAGGACGGCCGCGCATTCAACATCAATCCCGCGGGTCTCAACAAGGGCGTCGCCATTGCGCGCTTCTGCGAGCACCTAGGGATCGAGCGCGAGGAGACGTTGGCGCTCGGCGATTCCGAGTCCGACTTCTACATGGCCGATCACGTGGGCACGTTCTGCCTGGTCGAGAATGGCCTGACGAGCGCCGGCGCGCCTGAGTTCCTGGCTGCTTGCGAGAACGCTTTCGTTACGCGTGGCAAAATTATCGACGGTTGGGCGGCGACGGCAGAGCTGCTGGTCGCGGCGCGTTCGTAGCGCGGCGTCGCCGCACTTGGACATGTCTTTTCGAGAGAGACTGGTGAGGTAATGTCCGATATCGAGAATCCGGCAGGCGACACGCGCCCGATTGGCGTGTTCGATTCTGGTTTGGGCGGTCTGACGGTTGCGCGCGCCATCGCGACGGCGCTGCCGCACGAGTCCGTCTACTACTTTGGCGACACCAAGCGCTGTCCCTACGGCACGCGCACCGAGGATGAGGTGCGCTCGTTTGCGTTGCAGGCGGGTCGTTGGCTTTCGAAGCACGACGTCAAGATTATGGTCATCGCCTGCAACACGGCGACCGCTGCGGCCTTGCGTCTGGCCCAGCAGGTGCTCGACGTTCCCGTGATCGGTGTGATCGCGCCGGGTGCCCGTGCAGCAATCAACAGCACGCGTACGCGTCGCGTGGGCGTGCTCGCCACCAACCTCACCATTCGCTCGGGCGCCTACACGCGCGCCATTCAGGATCTGGATGCCGGCGTCGATGTATACGGCTGTCCTGCCTCGAGCTTTGTCGAGGTTGTCGAACACGAGCTAGCCTCGGGTGCACACCTGCAGGAACAGTGGCTTGAGAACGAGGACATCTTCGATACGCCTGCCGTGCGTGCGCTGGTGGGTGCCACGGTTGAGCCGCTGCGCGACCACGGTATCGATACCGTGGTGCTTGGCTGTACGCATTTCCCGCTGTTGGTGGGACCTATCCGCCATGCGCTGGGGCCTGGGGTGCGCGTCGTAAGTTCCGCCGAGGAGACCACGCGCGAGCTGACCGATATCCTCACGCGCCGCGAGCAGCTGGCGGGCGACGCCGCCGAGCCGCAGCATCGTTTTGCCACGACGGCCGATAACATTGCCGAGTTTGCGGTGGCGGGTAGCTTTATCTTTGGTCAGCCGCTCAAGAGCATCGAACATATCGATATCGATGAGCTGAAATAGATGTGAGGCAGCCGCCAAAGCCTTCGCCACATATTTTGCCGAAAGGATATTTCTATGGAGTATATGCAGGTCAACCGCGCCAACGGTCGCGCCGCCAACGAGTTGCGCCCCGTTAAGCTCACTCGTGGCGTCATGAAGCACGCCCACGGCTCGTGTTTGGCCGAGTTCGGCGACACGCGCGTGCTGTGCGCCGCCACTATCGAGGAGGGCGTGCCGGGCTGGCGAAAGGGCGCCAAGGCCGGCTGGGTGACCGCGGAATACGCCATGCTGCCGGCGTCGACCGGCAAGCGCTGCAAGCGCGAGCACGCCAACCGCAAGGGTCGCTCCATGGAGATCGAGCGCCTCATTGGCCGCAGCCTGCGTACCGTCGTCAACATGAAGGCGCTCGGCGAGTACACCGTCACCGTTGACTGCGATGTGATTCAGGCCGACGGCGGCACGCGTACAGCGAGCATCACCGGCGCCTGGGTGGCGCTGCACGACG
>CABUMZ010000053.1 GCA_902492825.1 uncultured Collinsella sp. | reverse complement strand
CGGCAATACGCTTGAGGATCCTTAAAAGAAAGTCCAGTTTATCCTTCCCACTCCAGGGCCGGCAAGTCGACCGTTCGGCATGCCGGCCCGCTCAAGGGATGTGAAATTAATAACGCTCAAAGAAGGCAAGCGCGTTGTCGCTGCAGAGCTTCTGCATCACGGTCTTGCCAAAATGCTTGGAAAGCATGTTCTGGAACTCGGGCATCTTGCTGGCATCGGAGAGGAAAGCAGGCACCGTGGCGCCGTCCCAGTCGCCGCCGAGCGCGATGACGTCCTCGCCGCCCAGGTCGAGCCAGTGCTCGATATGTGCCGCTAGCTGGTCGAAGGTGACGTCTGCGGCGGTCTTGTCGGTTACGTCGTTGGATAGGAACTCGCTGCAGTAGTTGAGGCCGACGATGCCACCCATGTCGCGAATGGTGCGGAACTGGTCGTCGGTAAGGTTGCGTTTGACGCCGCAAACCGCACGGGAGTTGGAGTGGCTGGCGACGAAGGGACGCGTGGCGTGGGCGACAACCTCGTCAAAGCACTCATCGTTGAGGTGGGAGACGTCGAGTACCATGCCGGCGTGCTCCATCTGCGTAAGTGCCTCGATGCCGGCGGCGGTGAGGCCGGCGTGGGTATCGTGCCCGCTCGCGAGCGGTCCCTGCGCGTTCCAGCTGAGTGATGACATGAGTACGCCCAGGCTCTTGAGTACCTCGATCAGCGCGGGGTCCTCGGCAAAGAATGTGGCGTTTTCGATGGTGTGGATGCAGGCGACCTTGCCGTCTTTGAGCGCAGGGCGAATGTCAGCGGCGCTGCGCACGTTGACCATGCGGTCGTGGTTGAGCATGGCCTGGCCGCTCATATGCGCCATGATTTGCGCCTGGAAGCGCGCGGCGTGGGCGGTGGGAATCTCGTCGGGGACAAACGTGGCGAAGCACTGTGCCCACGGCGTGTTGCCGATCTTTGCGAGCGAGATGGCGCAGGCATTGCCCTCGATGAGGTCGAAATCTTGCGGATGCGTTTCGTCGCCGGGGAAATAGCCGTCGGTGCCGGCGGTAAAGCGCAGGTCGAGATCGAGCGTGGCCCAGCCGATGCGGTCGGCGGTGTCGCAGTGTAGATCAAATACGGGATATGCCATGGTTCCTCCGGTTGCAGCGTTTCTTTGCAAACTGTCATTGAATTGTATGACTAGGGTATAGTTAGCGCCATATGTTCATGGCGGCCCGCGTTGTGCGCCGCCCTTATTACGGAGGTTACCATGTCCAACCAGGGCAAGAAGGTCAAGACCCATTATCGCGGCACGCTCGACGACGGCACGCAGTTCGATAGCTCCTACGATCGCGGCGAGCCGCTGGAGTTCACCTGCGGTGCCGGTCAGATGATCAAGGGCTTCGACGCCGCTGTTGTCGACATGCAGGTGGGCGAGAAGAAGACCGTGCACATTCCTGCTGCCGATGCCTACGGCGAGCACAATCCCGAGATGGTTCTGACCTTCCCGGCCGAGCAGGTTCCCAACATCGAGCAGATCGAGAAGGGCATGAAGCTCTTCCTGTCCACGCCGAGCGGTATGCCCGTCCCCGCCGTCGTCATTGACGTGACGCCCGAGGCTGTGACGCTCGACGCCAACCACGAGCTGGCCGGCAAGGACCTCAACTTTGATATCGAGCTCGTCGAGGTCGAGGGTTAGAGTATGCCTGAACGCTTGGTTTCGACGACATGCTTGGGAAATCTCAACGATCCGTCCTATGAACTCCTGCTTCGCCGGGAGCTGGGCGGTGTCTTTGAGGTCGATGAGCTGCTGCTCGATTGGGACCAGGCCGATGTATGTGCGTTTGTGGGCGCGACGGAGCTGGGGCGCACGGTCGATGTTCGGCTGGATACTGCCGACGGCGGTCGTCTTGCCGATGGCGACGTGCTCGCCATTGACCGTTCGGGCGTGGTGCCTGTGGCGGTTATTGTGCGCCTGCGCAGCGCCGAGGTTTATTTGGTCGAAGTCGACCGCATTGATCCGATTGCACTCGCGCATGCGTGCTGGGAGATCGGCAACATGCATGCGCCGCTCTTCCGGGGCGACTCGGACGAGCATACCGTGCGCATGTATACGCCGGTGCAGCCTGTTTTGGGCCGCATGCTCCGGGGTGTCGAGGGTGTTCGGCTCTCGGTGGTTACCCGTGAACTCGATGCGGACCGGCGCTTTGCGTCGAGTGCGGCGGAGGTCGTCGTGAGCATGGCTCCCGACTTTACCATCGTAAAAAAGACGCGCGGCTAAGCGCACGTATGCGCAAGACGGGCTTTGAGGGGCGACCAATCAAAGTCCGTCTTGCTGTTGATGAGGTGCTTTGGGGGAAAGCATATGGGTCTTGAGGGAATCAAGCTGATTGCATGCGATTTGGACGGCACTTTGCTGCATCCGGGGGAGCGCGAGCCGCGTTCCGAGGCCTTTGAGCTCATCGATGAACTGCATCGTCGCGGTATCGTGTTTATGCCGGCGAGCGGCCGTCAATATGCGAGCTTGCGCTATCTGTTTGCCCCGGTGGCCGATGAGCTCGCCTATGTATGCGAAAACGGAGCCCTGGTGATGAGCGAGGGGCGTGCCGTTGTCAAGCGTTCCATGGAGCGTAGCCTTGCTATGGATATCGCGAATGCCGTGGTTGCGTATCCCCATGCCGACGTGACACTTTCGTGCGAGGGACACCTCTACACCATGAGCGGCAACGATGCGTTCGTCGACCATTTGCGCTATGAGGTCCACTGCGATGTGGCGGTGGTCGACCGTCCCGAGGACATCGACGAGGACGTCATTAAGATTGCCTTCCAGACGCCCGAGGTGGATCAGCCGGCGGCCCTGGAGTATTTCGAGCGCCTCTTTACCGACCGTGTCGACGTGATGACGTCGGGAACCGAATGGACGGACTTTATCGGTTTCGGTTCGGGCAAGGGCTCCGCGCTTGCCGATTACGGTCGTGCCCTGGGGATTTCGCCCGATGAGATGATGGCGTTTGGCGACAATGAGAACGATCGCGACATGCTCAACGTCGTGGGCCATCCCTATCTGATGGAGAGCTGCAACCCCACCATGCGAGGCATCAACGACCGCGTCCGTTACGTGCGCACGGTCGAAGAGGAACTGCGCCGTCTGCTCGCCGAGTAGGTTTTCGGGACATACCTAGAAATCTACTTTTTGCTGTAGCGGATGGGCAAGTAGATTTGCGGGCATGCCACTAAGGGCTACCGGCAGTCGGGGCAGAGACCCTCGAAGATGGTGTAGTGCGACGTGACGTGCCAGCCGATTTGCTCGGACGCCTTGGCGTCGAGCTGGGCATCGAAGGGGAGCGGTACGTCGATGACGCGGCTGCACGAGGTGCAGATGATATGTGCGTGCGGCTCGATGGTGCGATCGAAGCGGCTGCCGCCCGGCGTCTTGATGGAGAGGATCTCGCCGGCGTCGGCCAAGAGATTGAGATTGCGGTAGACCGTACCGCGGCTGATCTTGTCATCCTGTTCGCGTACGGCGTTGTAGATTTCGTCGGCGGTGGGATGGTTATAGCTTTGGCGCACAGCGTCAAGAACCAGCTTTCGCTGCCTGGTATTCCTTCTTTGCACCGCCATGCGCCTCGCCTCTTTTCTATCAACGGTCGTAGGTAAATGATGCCGTATTTAGCACACAATACTAATAACGAGGAATGAAACCGTCTTCATTGGCAAGTGGGGCTCGGGTCTGGGCGTCTGCGAGGCGAAAACGCGTTCCCATGCGCTCGTAGGAGGCATGAAGCGCCTCGAGCTGAGACACGATGTTTGCCGGCGTGCCCTGTAGCTCCATCTCAACCGAGCCCTCTTCCATATTGCGCACCCAGCCGGTGAGGGAGCGAGCCTGTGCGAGGTTGGTGTTGGTGAAGCGGAAACCGACGCCCTGGACCTGTCCCTCCCACCGCAGGAAATAGCGCTGCGGGGCGTCTTGAGTGGCCTCGTCGCTTGCGAGCACGGTGAGCCTACGGCGCAGCTCAAGCTCGACGTCAGAGGGCTTTTGGGGTTCGCGGCTGCCGCCGGTGACGCCCGAGAAAAGCTTGTCGAAAAAACCCATCGCTATGCCTGCTTGTTAGAGTCAGCGGGGAAGGCGATACCCGCCTGCTGACGCACGGCATCCATGATGCGCAGTGAGACGAGCGTGACATCGCGGTAGTGGCCAAGCTCGTGACGTCCCGCCGGGGTCTCCCAAATCTCTTCCTTGACGTTATCGATGCCGCCGATGGCGGTGATAAAGTCTGCGAGTTCGTATTCCATGGTGTTGCTCGATTTGGGCAGGTCGAGCACGCGGCCGTTGTCGCTCTGTTCGCGCGGCGCCTCGGTCGCCGAGCCGCGTACGACGTCGCCGCGATAGTCGATGCGGACGTTGCGGGGCGTGGACAGACGGTCAATCTGGATAGTGCCACGCTCGCCTTCGATCTGCGAGGGCAGTAGGTCATTCGTAATTTTGGAGTGCGCGAGCTCGACGGAGATACGGCCACCGCCGTAGCTGGCGAGGATGGAACCGCAGCCATCGATGGGGCCATGGGTGAGCTCTTGCGTGGTGGGGTCGAGCAGAGTAGCCATGCTCGTAAGGCCGGAGGGCATGCCGAAGATCTCGACCATGGGCTCGACGGTGTAGACGCCAATATCCATGAGGGAACCCGATGCCATATTGCAGTCGAAGATATTAGTGGCGTGTCCCGCGAGAATCTCGTTGTAGCGCGAGGAATATTTGCCAAAGCGCAATGAGGCGCGGCGGATGGGGGCGATCTCACCCAGGGCGTCCTCGATGGCGTGGAAAGCGGGGTCATGGAGCGGGCGCATGGCCTCGAGGGCTACGACGCCCGCCGCCTCGGCTGCGCGAAAGACCTCGAACGCCTGTGCCTCGGTGGCACAAAAAGGCTTTTCGACGATAACGTGCTTGCCGCCGGCGATACAGGCGAGCGCCTGCTCGTAGTGGAGCGCATTGGGGCTGCCGATGTAGACGGCGTCGACGTCGGCAGCGGACGCAAGCTCGTCAAGCGCGGTGAAGTTACGCTCGCCACCATGCTTAGCGGTGAAGGCGGCGCCGCGATCTGCGTCGCGCGAGAGCGTGCCCACGAACGCGGCTTGGTCGTTGGCGTTGACGACCTGGATAAAGTCGTCGGTAATCATGGATGTGCCGATGGTCGCTATACGCAACATGTGTCCCCCTCGTGCCGTTCGGTTTACAGGATGAGTGTAGCGCGAGGGGGCAGGAAATAGCGTGCGAAAACGCCGTTACAGGTCGCTCTCGTTAAAGCCGGTGTCGATATCGAGGTTGCTGCCGTCGGCCGCCGTGGTGGCAAGCTCGTCGCAGCGCTCGTTGAGCTCATGGCCGGCATGCCCTTTAACCCAGATGAACTCCACTTTGTGCTTGCTCTTTGCGGTGAGCAGGCGCTCCCACAGATCGCGGTTCTTGACAGGTTGCTTGTTGGCAGTCTTCCAGCCGCGTTTTTTCCATCCGTCAATCCAGTGCTTGTTGAAGGCGTTGACGACGTACTGCGAATCGGAATGGACTTCGACCTCGCAGGGGCGGTTGAGTGCCTCGAGCGCCACGATAACGGCCATGAGCTCCATGCGGTTGTTGGTGGTCTTGGCGTAACCGCGCGAAAGCTCGGAGGTAAAGGTCTTGCCGGCGGGGTTGGTGTATTTGAGCACGGCGCCGTAGCCGCCGCGTCCCGGATTTGATCGGGCCGAGCCGTCGGTATAGATGATGACCTTCACGGGCTTCCTTTCGTTGGGTACGTTTCGTGTGAGTGACCATTGTAGCGCCATGCCCGCCGGGGGCTAGCAATCTACGAGTTCTACCCCGTCTTCTGACAGTTGGTTGGCATGGATGATGCGGTTGAGCTCGTCGAGGTATTGCTGCAAGAGGGGAGAGGGCTTGCGCTCGTCGTGCATGATATAGCCCACATGCATCGTCGGGGCGTCTGCCAAGGGGATCGAGGCCATGCCCCACTGCATTTCACTGGAGAGGACGCCGGTCGACAGGGTGTAACCGTTCGACGTGATAAGTAAGTTAGTAAGTGTTCCGCGGTCCGAGATTCGTATGTTGCGGTCACAGGGAATGTAGCTAAAGGGCTCCTCGGCGTAATAGAAGGAGTTTGAGGTTCCCTGCTCAAAGCTGTAGCGCGTATAGGGCGTAAGGTCGGCAAGGGACAGCTGCGGGCGGCGGGCAAGCGGGTGGCGCTCGCTAACGAAGACGTGGACCGTCGCGTCGAATAGGGGATGGAAGCTTGTACGGGCATCGGCAAAGGCCTTCTGCAGAACGCGGGCGTTAAAGTCATCCAGATAGAGGATGCCGATGTCGCTGCGAAACGCACGGACGTCATCGATGATCTGCGATGTGGTGGTCTCGCGCATGATGAACTCGAACTTGCTGTCGCGGCAGCGCTCGACCACGTTGACAAAGGCCTCGACCGAAAAGGCGTAGTGCTGGGCGGAGATGGCGAGGCGGGCTTGCGGGGTGCCGCCGTCCTCGTAGCGCGCCTCGAGCATATCGGCCTGCTCTACGACCTGGCGCGCATAGCCCAAAAGCTCGGTGCCGTCGTTGGTGAGCGTGACGCCGCGGCTGGAGCGCGTAAAGATCTCCAGGTGGAGCTCCTGTTCCAGGCTTTTGACGGCGTTTGAGATGTTGGACTGAGCGGTATAGAGGCGCTGAGCTGCGGCGTTAATTGAGCCGGACTCTGCCACGGCAATCAGAAAACGAAGCTGCTGAAGGGTCATCGACGCCATCCTTTCGATTGCTATCTATAAAACCGATAACAGGTTAGCGCTTTTAAGTGATTGACCGAGCGAAACAATGCTCGTACTATTCAAAACACACAAAGGCGGTAGGTAATTAAACCGACCACAGAACCGGGATGCGAAAGGAGGCCCGCATATGAATTGCTTACCAAGACGAATGCCGGGCTCCTGTTTGCGCCCGTCGGCGTGATCAGGAGACAGCGACTTACTTCTCTCTTTTTATTTACTTTTGTTCGATCAAGGAGATCATCATGAGCCAGTTCATCAACAACCCCGAGCACACCTTTGGTTTCGATACCCTGCAGCTTCACGTTGGCCAGGAGAGTGCCGATCCTGCATCCGACTCCCGCGCCGTGCCTATCTACCAGACCACGAGCTATGTGTTCCGCAACTCCCAGCACGCCGCCGACCGCTTTGGTCTTGCCGACGCCGGTAACATCTACGGCCGTCTGACCAACTCCACCCAGGGCGTCTTCGAGGACCGTATCGCCGCACTCGAGGGTGGCGTGGCAGGTCTCGCCGTCGCCTCCGGTGCTGCTGCCATCACCTATACCCTGCAGGCTCTTGCCCAGGCCGGTGACCACGTGGTGGCTCAGAAGACCATCTACGGTGGCTCCTACAACCTGCTGGAGCATACGCTCTCCCAGTTTGGCGTCGAGACCACGTTTGTCGACGCTCATAACCTGGAAGAGGTCGAGGGGGCCATCAAGGACAACACCACGGTCATCTATCTCGAGACGCTCGGCAACCCCAACTCCGACATCCCCAACATCGACGCCATCTCCGAGATAGCCAAGAAGCACGGTCTGCCGGTTGTCGTCGACAACACCTTTGGCACCCCGTATCTGTTCCGTCCGCTGGAGCATGGTGCCAACATCGTCGTCCACTCCGCAACCAAGTTCATCGGCGGCCACGGCACCTCGCTGGGCGGTGTGATCGTCGACGGCGGTAACTTTGACTGGAAGGCGAGCGGTAAGTACGCCCAGATCGCTGAGCCCAACCCCTCCTACCACGGCGTTTCGTTTGCCGAGGCTGCCGGTCCCGCCGCCTTCGCAACCTATGTCCGCGCTATCCTTCTGCGTGACGAGGGTGCCTGCATCAGCCCGTTCAACGCCTGGGTCCTGCTCCAGGGCACAGAGACTCTGTCGCTGCGCGTTGACCGTCATGTCGAGAACACCAAGAAGGTCGTTGAGTTCCTGACCGGTGACACCCATGTTGCCAAGGTGAACCACCCGAGCCTGCCTGAGCACCCCGACCATGAGCTCTACAAGCAATATTTCCCCAACGGCGGTGCCTCGATCTTTACCTTTGAGATTAAGGGTGGCCAGGAGGCCGCCTGGAAGTTCATTGATCATCTGCAGGTGTTCTCGCTGCTCGCCAACGTGGCCGACGTCAAGTCGCTCGTCGTGCACCCGGCTACCACCACGCACTCCCAGCTCTCTGCCGAGGAGCTCGCCGAGCAGAACATCACGTCCTCCACGATCCGTCTTTCCATCGGTACCGAGAACGCCGAGGATATCATTTGGGATCTGAAGCAGGCTTTCGCCGCGCTGGACGAGTAAGGCGACTTGTGCAAGGACCCCTTGCGACTCGATAGGTATAACTGCATAAAATGCCTGCTCAAGGCGCCTGTGCGAACAATGGTTGCACAGGCGTCTTTTTTGCATAGAGAGGGCGCAAAAACAGGGTTTTTGACATGCTTTATGCATTCGAGTTGTGGAAAACTCCTGTTGAGAGGATGTGAGTTTTACGCAATTGACGTGCGCCTTTTGAGTAAAACCGCAGGTCGCGATTTGCTCGGGGTACTATGCAGCGCGATCGAATCACACGCAGCTCAAACGCAGCAAAAACGCACTACGGAGGTTTCCAGCTACATGAGGATCGATTCACGAAAACCGAAAGCCGCCGCCCTTTCCGCCGCTCTGACCGTGGCACTTTTGGCGGGCGCCGGTGCAACTGATGCCCACGCGGCAACACTGTCCGACACGGTTGGATCCACGCCGTCCGAGACGACGCTGGTGCAGCCCGTCGACTATCGCAGCGACGGCTTTGGCTCCATGCAGGAGTGGACCGCCTCGATGGAGGCCAAGCGCGATTCCCTTGAGATGCGTGCTCAGATCATCATGAACATGTACGGTGACTATGCCACCGATGACGAGCGCGCTGTACTGCAGAGTTGTATCGACGGTGCGGGCAGTCTTTTGACGATGGAGGAGGTCGACGCGAAGTCGACCGAGCTCGATGAGCTGCGCACTGCACTTGAGGATGCCAAGCGCGAAGCGCTGGAGGCTGCCGAGGCCGCCCAGGCTTCGTACTACAACGCCGGTTACACTCCGTCCTACGCGTCTGCCGCGTCCTACGCGAACGGATCGGGCCTGACGCGCTCTGCGGGTGTCAATAACTACAACGGTCGCCGCGAGACCTATTACAGCAGCAATGTGCTTTATCACTATCGCACGGGCGAATGGACTCAGGATTCTGAGGGCTTCTGGCGCGATTCCGACGGCTATTACGTTGTTGCCGCGGGCGATATGGCCCAGGGCTCGACCTTTACGGGCTCCAAGGGTGATTGCAAGGTCTATGACTCCGGCTGCGCTGCCGGAACCACCGATTACTACACCGGTTGGTAATTTTTCTGCATCACGGATATTTGGCGGACGGGCGTCTTTACCGAGCTTTAGGGCAACGTAAGGACGTCCGTTCTATGTATGCGTTTGAGTTAACAGAGCCCTTACCGTGGCGGTACGCTGGGCGTATGGATGCGGGGCACACTGGTTCTTGAGAAATAGGGTCTTTCTCTTGGAGGAAGTGGTCTTGTGAATGCTCGAGATATTGCCGTTGCCGCCGTCGCGTTGATGCTTGGCTGCCTTGGTCCCACGGCCGCGCTCGTCGCGGGCATGCAGGGGACATGCGGGGCTGCTCCTATCGTGGTCGGCGCGCTGATCGCGGCCGCGCTGCTGGGAAGTGCGGGTGTAGTCCTTTGTCGCGACGATGAGGACCAGGCGTCGGAGTCGCAGCTCTAACCGTTGTGAAGCTGATTTTTGGCCAAAGATGAAAAAGGAAGTCGCCGCGAGGGGAGTGCCCCTTGCGGCGGCTTTGCCATTGGATCTGTTGGCTGCAGTATGCCGAGCACTACCAGCTGCTTTCTATTTCGCGAATCCTCTGGTAGAGCCAATCGTTTTGCGGCACTTGGATATCGTGTTTGGCGGCCAGGCGGCAAATGGTGCCCGCGAACTCCTCGACTTCGGTTTTTCGTTGTGCGATGCGGTCCTGCGCCATCGAGGGCATACCGGCGGGGTCGATTCCCTCGATGAGGTGCACCATTTGCGTCAGGTCTGCCTCGGTCAGCTCAACGCCCTCGGCGTTGGCAACCGCAAGCGTCTCGCGCATGGCGGCGACAAAACAGCGGCTCCGTGGCGCTTCCGTAGGTCCCGCCGTAAGCCATGCAGGTCTGGTTGATGCCGTCGTTGAGCATGAGTTTGGCCCACATGCGGTGCGCAATGTTGCTCTCGACGGTATGGGCGATGCCGCAGCGCGTGTAGAGCTCGTCGATAGCGGCGACGGTCGCGGGGTCGGTGCCGGCGGCTGCACCAAAGCGGATCTCGCCCGCATTGGTAAAGGTGAGCGCGCCGTTGAGGAACACGGCGTCCATGCCCTGGCAGATACCAAGAACGGTATGCTTCCAGCCAAAGCGTTCGGCAATCTTTTGCTCACTCGTAATGCCGTTGCACAGCGAGGCGATGAGCGTGTTGGGTCCCACGACACGCTCCATAGTCTTGAGTGCTTGGTCGAGACCGGTGGTCTTGACCGTCAGGATGACCAGATCGGCGGGCGCTGCCTCGCTGGCGCGGACGGACGTGAGATCGCAAGGCTTTCCGTTGACGGTGAGCGCATCGCCCGCGTGACGCTCAAAACGGGCGTCATCCATAACGTATTCGACGGCGTCATTGCCGAGGGCCTTGGCAATCATGCTGCCGTAGAGCAGGCCGACGCCGCCCTTGCCGATAAAGGCAACCTTGTTGATCTGCATGTGAATCATCTCCCCATATAAAAGGCGCCCGCGTAAGGGGCGCCTGATGGATTGTATGCTGCCGGGGTGATTGATGGGTGCGCGGGGCGGCTGTTATAAAAAAGAAACGTTTGCCTGGACGTTACACTGCGGGGCAGACCGCAAAGACGCGGGCGGGGTATCCGACGCCATCGCGGACCTTGGGGAAGGTGCAGAAGATGACGGCGCTCGTGGCTGGAAGCTCGTTTAGATGGTCCATGACTTCGATCTGATAGCGGTCGACCGAGAGGATGTATTGCTCGCCGGGGTAGGGGTAGGCGTCCTCGCGTGTGGTCACGCTCGTCTCCTTTCATCGGGCTTTTTGCTGATGTTAAAGCGGTGCCGTGACGGCCTGATTTCTGCTGCGTTACGATACGTTCTCGATTGCGATTCCGATGTGTTTCGATGACGTGACGGGTTTGTTTCGCCTTGTCAGGGCTTCGATGGGAGGGGAGGGGCCGTGCAATATCGCGTTGACCCCAAAAGCGGCAACCGTATCTCGGCGTTGGGGCTGGGCTGCATGAGGTTTCCCGGTGCGCCGGGACGCCCGGATGCGAAGACTGCCGACGCCATCATCTCCCGTGCGGTGGAGCAGGGGATTAACTACCTGGACACGGCCTATCTCTATCCCGGCAACGAGGCTTGTGTGGGTGCGTCGCTTGAGCGCCTGGGCTTGCGCGACCAGGTTTTGCTCGCAACCAAGCTGCCGCATGCTTCGTGCAAATGCGCGGAGGATTTCGACCGGTTCTTCGACGAGCAACTGCGCCGCCTGCGGACCGACCATATCGACTATTACCTCATGCACAACATTACCTCGCCCGCCCAGTGGGAACGTGTGGTGGCGTTGGGCATCGAGGACTGGATCGCGCGTCAAAAGGCGGCGGGGCGCATTCGCCAGATTGGTTTTTCGTACCACGGCAGCGCGGCGGATTTCCTGACGATGCTCGATGCATATGAG
>CABUMZ010000052.1 GCA_902492825.1 uncultured Collinsella sp. | reverse complement strand
CAAAGCGTGTGCCCGTCGCCCGAATACATAACACAGGGACGATCGGGGAATGCCGCATCGAGCGACGCCTTGGTTGGATGCTCGGGCGGGTCCCAGCGGTAATCGCGCCAGCCCTGCGTCACAACCCAAGCGTCGTCGGGCAGGTCCTGGGAAAACTCGAGCGCACGTTGCACCAGCGCTGCCTCGGACGTGCCCATATCCATGAGCATGTACGGCGAGGAACCGACCGAGGTATGGAAGAAGTGCAGATGAGCGTCATGGAAACCGGGGCAGACAAACTGCTCGCCGCAGTCGATAACCGGCGTGGCGGCAGGCGCGGCGGCAATCACGTCATCGGGCGCACCGACTGCGACGATACGGTCGCCTGCGATGGCAATCGCCAGCTCGCGGGCGGTATCGATGCCGTCTTGCGCGGTAAAGACGTTCTTGGAGCGGATAATCCGATCGATATGTTGCATGGGCATCCCCATCTCTGGCAGGAAATTCAACACCCCCGAGTGTACTCCCCCGCCCTTGTAACAAAACCCCAAGCGGCAAACGGCAACTTTACCAGCCCTAGCGGCAGGTGGCATACTGGAGAGAGCCTGTACGATTTTGCGATCAACCCAGCAAGGAGCAAATCGACCATGCCGAAGACCAAGGCACAGCAGATTATGGCGGCGACCGAGGCTCGCGCGGCTGACGACGTCACCGCAGCCATCAAAGATATCGCTACCGAGTTTGAGCCCTATATCATCAAGCAGCGCCGCCACTTCCATAAGCACCCGGAGCTGAGCCTCGCCGAGGAGCGCACGACCTCCGACATCGCCAACCAGCTTGACGCCATGAATATCCCCTACGAGCGTCCCCTTAAGACGGGCCTTGTGGCGACCCTTCGCGGCACCGCGCCGGATGCCTACCGCGAGGACGGCACGCCACGCCGCCGCATCCTGCTGCGCGCCGACATCGATGCCCTGCCCGTCACCGAGCAGACCGGCGAGGAGTTCGCCAGCGTCAACGAGGGCTGCATGCACGCCTGCGGCCACGACTGCCATATCGCCATGATGCTCGGAACGCTGCAAATCCTGCGCCATATGACCGACGACATCCACGGCGAAGTCCGCATCGTATTCCAGCCCAGCGAGGAAAACGGCCAGGGCGCTAAGCTCATGATCGGCACGGGTGTGCTCGACGGCGTCGATGGCGCCTACGCCGCGCACATCTGGAGTGAGGTCGACGCCGGCACCGTGAGCTGCGAGCCCGGACCGCGCATGGCCAATACCGACTGGTTCCGTATCGATGTACGCGGCACCTCGTGCCACGGCGCCATGCCCCAGCGCGGTCACGACGCCGTCATGGTTGCCGCCGAGATTGTCAACGCCCTGCAGACCATCGTCTCGCGCGAAATCAGCCCCTACGAGCCGGCCGTCATCACCGTCGGCGAGCTGCACGGCGGCACCGCGCGCAACGTTATCGCCGGCACGGCCTACCTCGCCGGCACAGTGCGCACCTACGGCGATTCGACCCACGAGGAAATGCCGGAGCTCATGCGCCGCATCGTGGAGCATACCGCGGCAGCTCTGGGCGCCGAGGCAGAGCTCACCGACTACACCATCGCCAACTACAAGGTCGAAAACGACGCCGCCTCGAGCGAGCGCTGCCGTCAGGCTGTAATCAAGTGCCTGGGCCCCACCGGCCAAGGCCATTATCGCGGCACGCTTTCGGGCGAGGATTTTTCGGAGTACCTGCGTCGCGTACCGGGCGTGCTCGCCTTTGTAGGTACGCGCAACCCCAAGATTGGCGCCACGTACGCCCAACATTCCTGCTTCTACAAGATCGACGAGACCGTGCTGGCAAAGGGCTCCATGGTGGCCGCCCAGTATGCTATCGACTTTTTGGCCGAGCCCACGCAAGAGGAGCTCGACGGCCCCGCGATTACCGCGGTCGCCGAAACCAACCCCGATCTGGCCGCCAAGTTGCGCTCTGCCAAGGCGACGACCGCCGAAGCTCGCGACGCCATCCATGATGCCCGAACGGCTCGCCATGCCGCGATCAAGGGCATCCACGACGCACGCGCTGCTGCACGCCGCGAGGAGAAGCACGACGAGTAGCCGTCACACCCATCCATAACAGCCTGGCTAAAGCAGAGCGGGGGCGGACGTATCGAAACGTCCGCCCCCGCTCATTCTTCAAGCGCTATTTCTACTATTTCTACCCCGTCCCCAAATGGCAGACGGCATGGCTACTCGTCCTGAGGTTCCTCGTCGGAGCTTGGCTCGAACGCCGACTCAGGTGCAGGTGCCGGCTCAGGCTCAGGCTCAGGCTCAGGCGCAGGCTCGGGCTCAGATGCCGTCTCAGGCTCGGGCGCCGGTTCAGACTCGGGCGCCGGTTCAGACTCGGGCGCCGGCTCAGGCTCGGTCGCGGGAGCGGGTGCAGGTGCCGGCGAAGCATCCGGAGCACCGTAACCCGAAGGAGCGGACTTCTTCTCGAAGGGCAACACAAAAGTCAGGACGTCGTCCTTATCCTCATCGGCCCACTCGCTTGCATAGCGTGCGGCCCAATAGCCAACGGCACGGTGCTTGAGTATCTTGCCAAAGACCGTAAGAAATACGGTGACAAAAGCGACCAGCACCAAGAACAGCGCGAGCGTGACGCCACCGCCGGTAACAATTGCCTCAATACCCGTAGGACGATAGTAGTAGCTATACATACCGACAGAGGCAATGGCGCCAAAGACGACCGTCAAGATCCATGTGACAACGTTGGCGACCAGGCCCGTCAAAAACTCGGGAAGGAACGAAGCACAGAACAGCTTGGTCTTGTTGTGCTTAAACGCCGCCCAGACCTTATCGAGCGAAAACGCGCTCTCGACACGCCCGGTCACCGCAAAGTGCATCACGGCGATGTCGGCGAACATCTTAAAGAAGACACCCAGAATCGCCGAGGCAATTAGCGCCAGGACAAGCAGGCCGAGCGAGCCAAACAGCGCAGCCTCGAGCGCATAAGAGCCGTAATAAGAATGCGAGCCCGCAGCGCCAATTACCACGCCCTCCACCAGCGAAAGCACTACACCGATAACGGGAATGGCAGCGATAACCTCGAGCACGACCGAAATAACGCTCGAAAAGACTCCGAGACCAAACGACGTGGAACGCATCAGCGGACGATCCATGCCGTCATCGATCTTAAGCGACAGATCGCGACCCCACTCGATGCCAAAGCCGGAACCGCACACGCTCGCAATGCAAGCTGCCAAAAAGCCGATGGCAGCCGCAATGCCGCCAATAACGGGAATAAACAACACGAGCACCGACACAACGCAAATCAGCGCCGGCAAAAACGCGATTTGGCATACACGCTGAAGCACACCCGGAGTCTTGGTCATATCTTGGAACGCCTGAGCCACACAGCCCTTTGGCGCATTCGCCACGGGCGGTTGCGGAACAAACTGCTGGGGCTGAGGCTGTCCCTGGGGAGCGGGGCCAGCGGCACCGGCATTAGGAGCACCACACACGCCGCAGAACTTGTCGTTATCGCCCATGGGGGCGCCACACTGCGAGCAGAACATAGAATCATCCCTTCGTATCTTGAACAAATCACTTGGATCGCAAACGATGTCTTTAGCATCATTATTGCCCAATGTGGGGTCAAATACTCAAAGATGACCGATTTGCAAGATACACGGCGCCAGCAGGCGGTTCGTTGAATACGTCTGTGCTAGTTCGTTCCGCGGAAGCCCTTGCCGACGATCTCGGAGCTGTCGACAATCGTGATAAAGGCACCCGGATCGACTTCGCGCGCATAGCGGCGCAGCTGCACGGCCTCGCGACGGCTCAGCACGCTCATGATCACCGTCACGCACTTGCCCGAGAAGGCACCGTAGCCGCGGCTGATGGTCGCCGTACGGTTGAGATGCTTGACGATAAACTCCTCGACCTTAAGGGGCTCGGAGCAAATGACCGTGCAGACTTTGCGCAGGTGAATGCTCTCAATGGCTTTGTCGACCACAAGCGTCTTGGCAAACAGGCCGAGCACACAATACAGACCGACACGCGGGCCATACAAAAAGGCCGCGATGGTCACGATGCCGATATCGACCAGCAGCAGGGCACGGCCAATCTCGAGCGTCGTGCGGCGCTTGAGGATCATGGCAAGAATGTCCGTGCCACCCGTCGAGGCGCCGATATCAAAGACAATAGCGCTGCCGAGCGCCGGCAAGATGACGGCAAAGCACAGGTCGAGCCACATATCGCCCGTCAGAGAGACATCGGTCGGGATAAAGAGCTCAAAAAGCGAAACATAGGCGGACAACGCAAACGAGGCGAAGACGCTCCACAGGATTGCCTTGCGCTCCAAAAAGATAAAGCCCAAGACGACGAGAACCGCGTTGATAATCCACATAAAGACGCCGACGGGCAGGGTCGGGAACAGCGTGGACAGAATGACCGACACGCCCGAGGTGCCGCCAAAAGCAAAGTGATTAGGGGTTTTAAACGCAACGATGGCGAAGGCCGTAAGAATCAGGCCCAGATTGAGCTCGGCAAAAAAGCGCGGGAAGCCCGGCTCCTGGCTGCGCTTTTGACCGACACGCTCGCCGCGCTCGATATCGGTGCGATCAACCACGCGCTCCATCGGCACCACGGGAGGACGATGCACCTCCTCGGCAGCACGCGATGCCGCCTCTGCCGCGGCGGCCTCAATCGCCCATGCCTTGCTTTCTGTTTCGTGCTCGTCGGCCATTACGGCAACCCCTCGTTAACAATTTGGAAACAATGCGCCCATTAGGGTAACGCGGAACGCGACGATTGCAACCCCTAGTTAGACGAGCGGTATGCCCACATCGGGGGGCATACAAATAACGGCCGGCCACGCTTTTGCTTGCGCGGTCGGCCGTTTAACGTTTTCGCAGATAAAGCCTGCCAAAACAAACCTGTCCCTTTTTGGAAGGTTACTCGTGCTGGCTGGTGCGGTGCTCGTACTCCTCGGGGGTGATGACGTCCTCGATGCGCAGGTTGACGCCCGCCACCTCAAGGCCGGTCATCGCGGCAAGGCGCTCGGTGACACGTGCCTTGACATCGTCGAAGATCGCGGGCGCATAGGCGCCGTACTCGATAATGACGGAGATGTTGACGACCACGCGATTGTCATCGGTGACCTCAACCGTCACGCCCTTGGTCAGATTCTCGGCACCGAACTGCTCCTGCACAAAGTGCATAAGGTTACCCTTCATGCCCAGGACGTGCGGCACCTCGCGGGTGGCCATGGCGACGATCTTCTCGATCACACCGTTGGAATAGGTCAGCGAGTCCTCGGACTCGTCTGTTTCCTCATCATCCTCGTCCGCGTCATCGGCGGACTCGGCCTCGACGAGCGCCTCATCCTCGAGCGTCACATCCTCGGCTTCGGCGACGGCCGCCTCATTCTCCTCGAGCTCGGTATCGGCTACATCGACCTTCGTATTAAAAGCCATGGTTCCTCCTTATGCCTGCCGCGGATGCGACAGTCGAATACATATTAGCGGCCGCTAAACAGACGGCCGAAGAAGTTGACGATCCCGTTCTCGCCGTCGCGAATTTGGCCGATCACGGCGCCGATCAGCACGAAGAATGCAATGACGAGCGTGTCCCACAGGCCGAGCGTGAGCACCAACACGGCGAGGATAAAGCCAGCGACGGCACCGAGCGTGGTGTTGGGATGACGCACAGCATAGCTCCAGATGGCAGCGCCCGTACCCTTGATGAGACCCATAGCCTCGTCAAAATCCGCGGCTGCCGCATCTTGTAACTCGGCTGCCTCTGCTTTGGAATCAACAGGTTCGCTCGCCGGCGCAGCGCTCTGGTCAATCGTCAGGCGCGGCGTACGAGCGGTCTTATCTTGATTGGTATCACTCACCGGAAACCTCCACGGTCTGGACGGTAGTCTTGGACGGCAAAAAACGGACGCGTGCGGTCGTGCCCGGCGTGCCGAGCATGGTGTCGCAGGCCTCCTCGATACGTTGCTGCATCGCGGCTGCAAGGGAGGCCACGTCCCGGTCGTCAAGCGCGATAGCCTCGACCTTAAAACGGACATGCGAATCGTCGGAGCCTTGGACGCGGGCCTCGACATGCTCGACCATCACGCGGTCGTCGCGCTCGGCAGCAGCCCTGGCGCACGAAGAAAGCGCCGCAAGGGTAACCTCGATATTGCGCTCCCCCGCCGGATGCACGCAGGACGGTTCGCGACGGGCGAACATCAGGCGGAAGAAGCTTACCAGTACGCCAAGCGCCACGACGCCGGCGCACGCCGTGACGACGATGCGCGGCATGGGGTCGCGCATCAGCAACATAAAGCGATACGTATACGGCCCCCAAAACTGGCAGACAAGCGTACCCAGCGCCACGATGGTAGCGGCAAGGTACACGATCGCTAGGGCTCGTTTGAGTACGCGCACGCGGCGCTCCCTTCAAATCTCGGCTCTCGAAATGCAAAACGGTTCGCATCATTATAAAAGAGCCGGGTCCGGTGCTCTACGCACGCGGATCCGGCTCATCTATTCCACGAGGCTTGCATACTCGCTTCATTATGCCCAGATATGCACGGCTTAACCCGTGCAGGCGCTACTCCTCCTCGAGGGCAGCGATGACCTCGTCGGTCATGTCCATGGTGCTGTAGACGTCCTGGACGTCGTCGAGCTCCTCAAGACGGTCGATGAGGCGCTGAACCTTCTTGGCGTCGGCGCCGGAGACCTCGGTCGGGGTGGTCGGGACCATGGTAGTCTCGGAACCCTTGACCTGGACGCCCTGCTCCTCGAGCGCCTTGGAGACAGCCATGACCTCGTTGGCAGTAGTCCAGACGATCCACTCCTCGCCGGCATCCTCGTAGTCCTCGCCACCGGCCTCGGCGATGGCCATCATGAACTCATCCTCGTCACCGGCAGCGCCGTTGGCGATCATGGTCTCCTTCTTGGCGTTCTCGTCCAGGATCTCCTTGGCGACGACAATCTGGCCCTTGCGCTCAAACTGGAAGGCGACGGAGCCGGAGGTGCCCAAGTTGCCACCAGCGTGGGAGAAGGCGGAACGGACATCAGCGGCGGTACGGTTGCGGTTGTCGGTCAGGCAGTCGACGTAGACGGCGACACCGGCGGGACCGTAGCCCTCGTACACGATGTTCTCGTAGACGGCGGCGTCAGCACCCGAACCAAAAGCCTTGTCGATAGCGGACTTGATCTTGTCCTTAGGCATGGACTGAGCCTTGGCCTTGGCAACGGCAGCGGCGAGGCTGGCGTTGTTCTCGGGCAGCGGGTCACCGCCGAGACGGGCAGCAACGGTGATGTTGCGGCTGAGCTTGGAGAAGAGGGCGGAACGCTTGGCGTCCTGCGCGCCCTTACGATGCTTGGTTGTGGCCCACTTAGAGTGTCCGGACATACGTGTCTCCTATCGGTTTCGACCTAAAGCCCAGCGCAGATGCTCGGGCAATATAAACAAACGTCGTTATGATATACCTACTGGCCTGCGAGATAAACCCCAAAATGAAGGCGTCGTGATGATGGCCCCTTTGGTGCAAAGAAACCTGACCCCAATGCACCAAGTTAGGACCAGAGGAAGTCGCTGCGGGTGACGGTGGCGCCGATGGCGAAGGGCATGCAGGCGATGACCGGATACAGGTAGCGCATGTAGGTCGAGCCGTTGCACGGGCCAATCAGGCACACGGCGAGCACGCCCAACAGCGGCACCCAGATCGCCAGCGCACGCCATGAATGACGACGCAGCAGGTAGACCACCACGGCGATCATGATCCACACATAGGTGGCCGAGCTCATGGTGAGCGAGATAAAGGGAACACGCTGCACCGCCACACGGTATAGGTTGATCAGATGGTCACACCAGCGCACCACGTTGCTGTCAACCGGATGGAAGTCGAAGTACTTGAGGTTGTCGGGACGCGCCATGATCTCTGCACTACGCGCCGTGCTGTAGACCCAGGCATCGCGGGCACTCGGATAAAAGTAGCCGTAGTAGTTATTGATGAGCGCCGAGATATAACACTCGGGATCCTTTTTGGACATCTGGGCCCATACCTCAAAATAGGCATCGATGTCCTCCTGCGAGGCGTACTCGTTAAAGCAGTTCTTGACGGCATCGGACTTGTCGGGGTTGTAGCGGCGGCCCAGGTTCTCGTACTTGAGCACGCGATCGATCACGGCACGCTCTTCGTCGGTCACCGAACCGTCGCAAGGAGCCTCCACGATGGTGCCGTCCTCCTTAACCGTGGGGTTGACGCCCGAGTTGAGGCCGTCGTGCTTTTGGACGAAACGAGCCGTCTGCTGGAACGGAATCGAGAGGATTTCGCGCTTGGAACCAGGCGTGATATCGTGCGCCGGCATAAAGACCTTGGTGAAGTACATATTAGAGGCAAGGCAGAGCGCAAGTACTGCGAGCACGCCGACCCAGCGGAAGCGCGGGATGGCGCCCGAAGGCGCAGCACCAGCCTGTTTGGCCGCACGACGAGCCACATGCGCGTCCCACGCGCAAAACGCCGCCGCGATCACGCATGCCGCCAGGGGAAACACCAGGCCGCCATTGCGCAGAAACGTGGAACCCATGGCGCCCAGAGCGAGCAGCAGCCAGTCGTGGCGCGCAAAGAGCACAGGCCTCTGTTCGCCTGCACGCTCGACATTGGCATCGCGACGGGGCAGGCCGCAGGCCACGAGCTTCACGGTCTGCACCAACAGCACCAAAAACGCGTCGGCAAACAGCACGTCTTTGGTAAGCAAGGCCGCGTAGTTGGAGAACATGGGCATAAACACAAAGAACAGCAGGATTACGCCGCGGACCGGCAGGCTCACGCCCAGCTTGCGCAGCGACGAGATGGAATAGGCCATGCAGGCGGCCGTAATGACGAACTGAGCGCAGGTGTAGATGGCAAGACCTGCGTTGGCGCTGTTGAACAGTGAAAGCCCCAGCTGGACGCACGAACCGATGATAGCCGTATGCACCACGGGGTGATGTCCGTTGAGCAGCACATTGGGATTGAGCAGACGCAGGTAGTCACTCGTGCCGTTGGGGTAGTTGAACCACTGGCGAATCTGCGCACCCGTATCTCCCATAAAAAGGCCGGGCAGCGAAGCGATGAGCGTGGGCGCCCAGGCGACCATAAGCACCAGGAAGGGCCCGGCAAAGGGATGGACCGAGAGCACGGCGTGAGCCACACGCCATACGCGGCCAAAGTGCGCTTCAGAAAACGGAATGCGCCGAGAGCTCAGCCAATCTAGACACTCAAAAGCCAGATAGAAGGCAACGACCGCCAAGAGCATCCAGCCCGCACCGCCTATCCAGGCACAGATAATGCGGGCCTTGTCGCCGAGCACGATCTCGGCCGAATCGGTGAGGTCGTAGCTGCGGCCAAACACCATGCAGACGGCAAAGAACAGCGACGGAAGGATCACCGAGGGACGCCAGGCGTCGCCGCGGCCAAAGAATACGTAGCGAAACGGCAGCGTGAGCAGGCAGGCAAGCGCAAGCAGCATGACCGCGTCGGTATGGCCGGCAAACGAGAGGAGCACCTCGTAGCACACGTACAGCATGCCCGAGGCTTTGGGGTCAATTGCCAAGACTGCGTTGCTCGACACCGGGGCGGGATCGATGGAAAACGCCGTGGTCGCCAACAGCGCGAGCAAAAATGCGATGAGCGTCTGCTTGGCGGGGTAGCGCTTAAACCAGACGATGCGGGCAGCGTCGCGCGCAGCCGTTGTGGAGAGGTCGGAATCCTTCACAGTCCGAAAGCCTTTCTAGAAACCTATCAAACTCGGCAAGACCACCACAAAGGTGCCTGTCCCCTTTGTGGTGGTTTTGGTGGTTAGGCGTCCAGGTAGACGCGCTGGGGCTGGTTGCGGTGTCGGGCGAAGATGATGAGCGCCAGGCCCGCGATTACGAGCGGCAGGCTCAGCAGCTGACCCATGGTGATGACGCCGCCCAGCAGATAGCCCAGCTGCGCATCGGGCACGCGCACAAACTCAATCAAAAAGCGAACGATGCCGTAGCCCATCACAAAGACGCCCATAAACGTACCCTGGGGCAATAGCGGCTTTTTGCGGCTGAGCACCTGCAGGATGCAAAAGAGCACGATGCCCTCAAGAAACGCCTCGTAGAGCTGGGAGGGATGGCGCGGCATATCGCCCGCGGTGCCGCCAAAGATCACGCCCCAGGGCAGATCGGTCGGCTTGCCCCACAGCTCGCCGTTGACAAAGTTGGCGCAGCGCCCCAGGCACAGGGCCAGCGGAGCACCGATGACCGCGAGGTCTGCCAAAGTCCAGGCGTCGAGCTTGTACATGCGGCACACGATGATGCCGCCCAAGATGCCGCCCACCAGGCCACCGTGGAAGCTCATGCCTCCCTCGTTGGTGGCAAAGATCTCGAGCGGGTGGGCCAAATAGTAGCCATCACCGTAAAAGACGACGTAAAACAGGCGCGCGCCGATAATAAGGCCAAAGACCGCGCCGACCACGACGCTCGTCAGGTCATCAATCGTAATGTCGAAGCCCCAACGACGTTGCGTGCGGTACATAACGACCGCCGTGAGCAGAGCGCCGACCACGTAGGCCAGACCGTACCAGTAGATGGTGATGGGGCCCGCCGAGATCGCGACGGGATCAAGCATATGGTAGAGGTCGTTGAGCATATCGATCCCCTGCTCCCTACATACAAATGCGGCCGCGGGCCTTACGCTCGCAGCCGCATATTTGGGCGTAACGTCTATGCGGAGCGTACCGTCCGCAGCTTTCGCATCTTAGAACGGTGCGTACTCGTCGTACAGGTCCTCGGCCTCGCCGGAAGCATTGACCTGCTCAACGCGGGTAACGCCGGGCACGTGCTCCTTCAGGATGCGCTCGATGCCCATGGAAAGGGTTAGCGAGCTCATGGGGCAGCCGGCACAGGCGCCCTGCAGTTCCAGCTTGACGACGCCCTCGTCGTCGACGCCCACATACTCCATATCGCCGCCGTCAGCCTGCAGGTTGGGGCGAATCTCTTCAAGAACCTTCTTAAGCAGCTCTTCGTTAACAGCCACAGGGGCTCCTTTCTCACAATAACGCGGGCACGCCCGCGGACAGGGGCTATGTTACTACAGCCATGTACCCGCTTAGGCGCCAGCCATGCGTGCGGACACGACTTTCACGAGCAGTCAATTTGGGACGGGTCTCTTGTTGGCTGTTTTGCCGCCAGCTGGCGTTGGCACGCGCTACTGCTGAGCCTGTCCCCCGGTACCAATCTGGACATCGACGATGACCTGGCGGTAGCTGATGCCGCAGGAGTCGAGAATGCGGCGGCTGATACGGCCGTCATCGGTGTCGGCATACTTATTGTCCAGGTAGACGACCTCGCCCACGCCCACCTGCGCCAGGATCTTGGCGCAGTCGTGGCACGGAAACAGCGTGACGTAGACCGTGGAACCCTCAAGGTCCTTGAGCGAGCCGCGGTAGTTGAGCACGGCGTTGGCCTCGGCATGCACCACGTAGTTGTGCTTATCCTGCAACGGGTCATCGCTCGTGCCCCACGGGAAAAAGTCATCGTTGAGTGCCGAGGGCGTACCGTTGTAGCCCACCGAAAGGATGCGGTGGTTGGTGTTGGCGATGCACGCGCCCACCTGCGTGTTGGGGTCCTTACTGCGGCGCTGCGCGGCGATGGCCACGCTCATAAAGAACTCATCCCAGCTAATAACGTCGCGGCGCTTGCCCGACGCGGTTTGATGAAGATCGTCCGACATGGCAGACACCTCCGAAATCGCAATAGTTTGACCCATTGTAGCAGGTGAAAGGTAGGGGCGCTTATCCCACCAGCCCCCCGCCCTACGCGC
>CABUMZ010000051.1 GCA_902492825.1 uncultured Collinsella sp. | reverse complement strand
TCTCGACCTGCATGCCGCAGGCAAACGAGGTGAGGCAGTTGGCGAGCAGGTTGAAATTGCCGCCCGGGATAAAGCTCACGCCCAGCAAGATGACGGCTTCAAAGAACACCGTCACCTGACGCCAGTGGATCACGCTGCCAAACCGCTCGTGTACCAGATCGGCAAGCATAATACCCACGGCAAACGACACCACAGGGAAGAAGTAGCGCCCCGCAAGTGCCCAGTTGCCCTCCGAGATGCTCACGCCCACGAGCAGGATGTTGCCTGTCTGCGCGTTGGCGAAAACATGGTCGCGCCCAATGTACGAATACACGTCCATAAAGCCACCGGCGAGCGCCAAGATGATGCCCAGCTCAATAGACTCCGATATCTGTTTGGCACGCTGCATCGTCGTGCATCCTCCTTGTTGACGACTCTCTCGTGCGTTGGCGGAAACATAGCCGCCGTTCATACTGTAACCCATTGACAACATGGCGTGCGCGCGAGACGGGTTCTCCAACGCGCAGATACACAGTCTGGAAACAAACGGCGGGTACAGCACCCGCATCGACACGCCGGTCCGTCAGCCCATGTACTCCACCAGTCTTTTTAGCCCCGTCCCAAAAAGACTGGTTACAATTACGTGCAGCATACAAACACCGGGAGGGATCGTGGCAAAAAAGCCTCAGCACGCTCAGAACAACCAGCGCAGTCAGCAGGGCAAACAGGGCCAGCAGCAAAAGCGCGGCGGCAAGGCGCAGGCCACGGTCGCCCGCACCAAGCATTCCCAAGCGACGCCCGTCCGCCCCTGGCGTCCGAGCCGCGATAAGTTCCTCCCCGTCAGCCGCGCCGACATGGATGCGCGCGGCTGGGACCAGTGCGACTTTGTCTACATCTGCGGCGACGCCTACGTGGACCATCCCAGCTTTGGTATGGCCATCGTCAGCCGCGTACTCGACGCACACGGCTACAAGGTGGGCATCATCTGCCAGCCCGATTGGACCGACTCCGCCAGCATCACCGTGCTCGGCGAGCCGCGCCTGGGCTTTTTGGTCAGCGCCGGCAATATGGACTCCATGGTCAACCACTATTCGGTGACCAAGCACCGCCGCCACACCGACGCCTATACCCCCGGCGGCGAGGAGGGTCACCGTCCCAACCGAGCCGTCACGGTCTACGGTAACCTCATCCGCCAGACGTTCAAGGACGCCCCCATCATCATCGGCGGCATCGAGGCAAGTCTGCGCCGCCTGGCCCACTACGACTACTGGCAGGACAAGCTCAAGCGCTCGGTACTGCTCGGGCGCCGACATCCTCATCTACGGCATGGGCGAGCACGCGATCGTCGAGATCGCCGACGCGCTCGACGCCGGACTGCCCGTCGATCAGATTACCTATATCAATGGCACCGTCTACCGCACGGGTTCGCTCGACGAGGTCTACGACTACGACCTGCTGCCCAGCTGGGACGACCTTGCCGCCGACAAGCTCAACTACGCGCGCAGCTTTAACGTGCAGCAGCAGAACATGGACCCCATCACCGGGCATCGCCTGGTAGAGCCCTATCCCAACAGTGTCTATGTGGTGCAAAACCCGCCGTCGGCGACGCTCACCACCGACGAAATGGACGAGGTGGCCGAACTCCCCTACGCACGCGATTGGCATCCCGACTACGACGCAGCGGGCGGCGTACCGGCCTTTGCCGAGATCAAGTTTTCCATCAGCTCCAACCGCGGTTGTTTTGGCGAGTGCTCGTTTTGCGCCCTCACCTTCCACCAGGGTCGCGTGCTACAGATGCGCAGCCACGACTCGATCATGCGCGAGGCCGAGCTGCTCACGCGCGATCCCGAGTTTAAGGGCTACATCAACGACGTGGGAGGACCGACGGCCAACTTTAGCCGTCCTGCCTGCGACAAGCAGCTCAAGCACGGCGTGTGCAAGAACAAGCGCTGCCTGTGGCCGAGTGTGTGCAAGAACATGGTGGTCGACGAGAGCGGCTACACACAGCTGCTGCGCGACCTACGCCAGCTGCCGGGCGTCAAGAAGGTCTTCGTCCGCAGCGGCATCCGCTTTGACTACACCATGGCCGATGCCTCGGACGAGTTTTTACGCGAGCTGCTGGAACACCATGTCTCGGGCCAACTGCGCGTAGCGCCCGAGCATGTGAGCGACGCGGTGCTGTCCGTGATGGGCAAGCCGAGCCGAGCCGTCTACGATGCGTTCTGCCGCAAATTTGAACGCCTGAACCGCGAATACGGACTCAAGCAGTATGTGGTGCCGTACCTGATCTCGAGCCACCCCGGTTCAACGATGAAGGAAGCTGTGGACCTTGCCGAGGCCGTGCGCGACATGGGCTACATGCCCGAGCAGGTGCAGGACTTCTACCCCACCCCGTCCACCATGTCGACCTGTATGTACTACACCGGCGTAGACCCACGCACCATGCAGCCGATCTACGTGGCACGCGACCCGCACGAGAAGGCCATGCAACGCGCGCTCATCCAGTACCGCAAGCCCGAGAACTACAAGCTCGTGCGCGAGGCGCTGGAGAAGGCCGGCCGTCGCGACCTGATCGGCTACACCAAGCATTGCCTGATTCGCCCCGTGCCGCCGCGCCCGGGCGAAACATCTGCTGGCGGTGGGCATGGCACCGGCAAGAAGGGCGGCAAACCGCATGGTGGCGCTGGCGCCGCCGGCAAGGGGCCCAAGGGCAGCAAGGGTCACGGCGGCATGTCGCGCGCGCAGAACACCGCGGGCCGCAACCGTGCGGCGCAGGGACGACAGGGCGCCAACGGCGGCGGCAGGCGCAACTAGCGCGGCGAGGGCCAGCCGGCGTCTCATGGCCAGCCGGCGCCCCTTCATCGACCCAGGCGTGTTTTCCCTAGGGGGAACACACTTAGGCTGTCTCTAGTCGTGATTTCCCTAGGGGAAACACGTTCAGACGCACCTAACCGTGTTTTCCTTAAGGGAATCACATTTACTGACGGGAGCGAGCCAGCTGGCACGTCAACCTGAGCGACCGCATCGCCTCTACCAGTACAAAGCCGGCGATCGCGACCGTGATTATCACGTCGAGCGGCGTGTTCACAAACCAGAGCAACGTCATGAGGTACGACCCGGCGTTAAAGGCAAAGTGCAACAGGATCGTGTAACGGAGCTTTCCGGTGGTCACGAGCACCCAGCCAAAAATGAGGCCGGCAGCGCCCGCATAGCAGCCCTGCACCCAGTTCATATGCATAAAGCCAAAGACCGCCGCCTGCAGTACGATTGCCGCGGCGACGCCCCAGGTACTCGGGGCCGCCCAAGGCACTATGGCGCCGTCCTGTGCGCTCGCACGACGCCGGCGTTTCCAGAGCGGACGGCACTGCGGGTTAAACGCTCGGAGCGAAAACTCAAAAATGATACCGCGCACCAGCAGTTCCTCGCAAAACGGAGCGCCGAGCACCGTGGTCAGGACGGCCAGATAGCTCGTGTCGCCCATGCCCGTCTCCTCGACAAGTTCGCTGTAATCGGCCGCCGCCTCGGGTAACAGCGACAGCACAGCGTCGGTCACGTAGCCAACGACCACCTGCAGGGCAAGGCCGATCACGATAACGCAGGCGATGCGTTTCCACGCCCCACGCGCTCCCCCGCCAAGCGGGCGCTCGCCCTGCCAGCGCGCCATAAACGAGCGCGGCCACAAATAACGCCACCACAGCAGCGCCATCAAAAACGACGCCGTCTGAGCGGCAGCCTGGAACCATTGGATATCGAGATTGTCGATCGCAAAGCCCGTCAGCACCGATACGGCATCGAGAACTGAAAACAGAACCACGCTCAGGGCTATATCGGCAGCGACAACGCCAAAACAGGCAAGCGCCCAAATCATCGCATTGAGCATGCCAACCTCCTCAAAACCGTTCCCTAGTTCTACCACAACTCGGCAGAGAGCTGATCCCATGGGGACGGAGGAAAACGGATCACTTATTGATGAGAATCGGGCGCAGTGCCAAAGGCCCCGCTGGGCGAAATGTCGAACGGAAAGGTGCCGCAGCGATTGAACGCGGCGATAAACATGCGGATAGCGTTGGACGGCGTGGTGCCTACGAGCTGGGTTGCCGCCGCGAAGGCCGCCTTTTCCTCGGGCAAGACCTTCGCGACAACCGGGGTCATGTGTTCTGCCATGGCGCTTCCTTTTTGAAACGACGGTGGTGCGGATAGATGCGGGCCACGCGGCTGGGCGACGGGCTGTGAAGGCAACCCGATTGGCCCGCATCTGGAGTTTGTTTCTACGGCGTTGGTATTACTTGGTATTCCTAAGTATTACTCCGCAGATAGAATACCATACCCGACCCAATGGGAACGGAGAAAAACGAATCATTTTGTTGCTGAGTAAGTATTTAGAGCGTAATGATGTCCGAGATATTGAGGGCCCGAGCGTCAGCGGCATCGTGTGTGGCAAGCAACAGCATGCGACCGTCGAGCAAGTCGAGCACGACCTCGGCACATGCGTCGCGCGCAGCGGTATCTAGACCGGTAAAGGGCTCGTCCAGAATCACCGCGTCGCCCGGGCACAGCAGGGCGCGGGCAATCTCGACGCGACGGCGCTGCCCGCCCGAGAGCTCGGCCACACGAGCATGTACATCGACCCCCGGCACCAGCAGGCGCAACAGGGCTGCGGCACCCGAGGCGTCCACGTGCGCGTCGGCGCACACCAGCACGTTATCCAAGGCCGAAGCGCCCTCTACCAGGCGCACATCCTGAAACACCATGGAGCACGGCACGCACTCCCCCGCCGCCAGCGCAAGCAACGTCGACTTGCCCACACCCGAGGCGCCCATCACGCAGGTGCGCCCACCGGCGGGCACGCGAAGCACCAGCCTGTCGAGCGCCGGCGCCCAGGGCGCACGATCGCCCACGGCAAGCGCAAGCTCCGCCGCAGCGCCGGCGCCAGCAGAGTCGCCCGAACGCCCGCGAGCGCCACACCCATGCGCCCGCACGGCAGCACGCCATCCCACGGGCCCCGAAGCCCGCAGCAACCACACCAGCACGCGCTCGCATGCCCACGAGGCGGCAACGACTAGCACGGTCCACGCCAGCAGGTCAGCCGTCTCGATGAGCAACTTCGCCTGATAGATGCGCTCGCCCACGGTGCCCACCGCCATGCCGATGAGCTCCGCTGCCACGCCGGCCTTCCAGCTCATGCCGATCACGGCACGGGCACACGAAAGCGCAAACGGCAGGACTTCACGCCAGGTATGGGCGCAAAACAGTCGCCAGCCCCGCACGCCATGCAGGCGGAACATCTGCTCCAGCGGCCTATCCGCTTGCGTCAAGCCCTCGACCAGCGAAAAATACACGCCCGGCAGTGCCATCAAAAAGACCGCCGCAATGCTCACGCGCGCCGACCCCAGCCAAATGAGCAGCAGGACCACTACGCAGGCAACCGGCGTCGCCTTAACAAACGAAAGCGCCGGCGCCACCAGGCGGGCAAACGTCCGCGACCGCACCGAGACTCCCGCCAGCACGCCACCGCACACCGCGGCAAGCGCCAGCCCGCCCAAGATTCGCGCGCCTGAGCCCATCAGAATCGCCCACGTGCCGGCATCGCACACCAGCCGCAGCAACGCCACCACGACAGCACCCGGCCCCGGCAAAATCAGCGGCTGCGCCACCAGCGCCGCCGCGAAGACCCACGCGGCAAGCCAAAAGGCGGCAACGGCACCACCTGCCGCCACCGCCTTCATACGCTCTGTCATGTGTCAAGCAAACGCACGCACGGGCTACTCCATGTAGTAGAAATCGTCAGCCGGGAGCTTGCCGCCCACGGCGCTCGCGTCCGCATCGACCAGCACCTGTAGGTACCCACCGAGCGCCGCCTTCATATCCTTCCCCGTCTGGCACACAAGCATGCACCCGGGAATCGCCTTTTCCGCAATCGTGGCGTTGTCCACGATGCCCGCATCGACCACGGCCTGAGCCCAGTCCGCCGGCGCCGCGTTCACGGCCTCAACGCTCGCCTCATGGCAGCGCAAGAATTCCGCCACGGCCTCGGGATGCTCCTCGGCAAAGGTACGGCGTACCACGGTCACGCCCGTCAGCAGGCGCGAGCCCGTGTCACCCGCCAGCTCATCCCACACATCAGTCAGATTTACCGGTGCCGACAGCTTGCCCTCGCTCTTGGCGATGGCAGCGGTCTTGAACGGCTCCGGCAGCACACCCACGGCGGACGGGTCGGCAAGCAGGGCCGACAGCACCTCGGTGGGCTCGCTCTTAAACTCGAGCGTCACCTGGCCGGTCAGGTCCGCGCGCTCCAGCAGGTAGTTCATGACGTACTCTGGCGTGGCGCCCTTGCCCGTCATGTAGACGGTGCGACCCGCCAGGTCGCCAAACGAGGCCACGCTCGCGTCGCCCGTCACAACGTTCAGCACGCCCAGTGTGTTGATGTCGATGACCTGCACCGCGCCCTCGGTCTTGTTGTAGAGCACGCTCGCCACGTTGGCCGGCACCAGGGCAATGTCGACATCTCCCTGAATGACCTTGGGCACGATCTCATCGGCTGCGGCGCTGATCGCAAAGTCGAACTCGTTGTCCGTCTCGCCACTCGCTGCCTGGTCCATAAACTGCACCAGACCGATCGACGTCGGACCCTTGAGCGAGGCGACGTGCACCTCAACCGGCTCCGCGGCGGCACCGTCTGCGGCAGACCCGGCGGCAGACCCCGCCCCCGCAGCTCCGCCACCACAGCCAGCCAGCGCGAGCGACAACGCGCCCACAGCAAGCGCCGAAGCAAATCCTCGGCGCGACAGCTCAACATTAAACGCGCGCATCGCTAGCACGCCCCCTCGTTGGGCATCGACCAGGCGTGATGGTCGGTATGCAGCAGCTCCTCGGCCAGCGGCGAGAGCGGCGCGCCCAAGAACTCGCGATAGCATGCCTGAACATCGGGATTCTCGTGCGAGAAGCGAATGTCCGCCTTCGCATCCAGGCCCCACAGCACCTGGCCGCGCTCGGCCGCCAGCTCGCAGCCGTCGTGGATGGGCTGACCGCCGCCACCGACGCAACCGCCCGGGCATGCCATGACCTCGACGAAGTCATAGCTCACACGACCGTCGCGAATCGCGTCGAGCAGACGTTCAGCGTTGCCCAGCCCGTGTGCCACGGCGACGCGCACCTTGGTGCCATCGATATCGGCCACGGCTTCCTTCCAGCCGTCCAGGCCGCGCACGTCGGTAAAGAAATCGGCGTCGGGGTTCTTGCCCGTCACCAGGTAATAGGCCGAGCGCACGGCGGCCTCCATCACGCCGCCCGTGGCACCAAAGATCACACCCGCGCCCGTGCCAAAGCCCAGCGGCGTATTGAGCGGCTCCTCGACCAGCGTGTCAACGCTCACGTGGCTCGCGCGGATCATGCGCACCATCTCGCGCACCGTCAGCGCAACGTCCACGTCGGGCGCGCCGCCCTCGCCCACCATGCTCGGCAGCGCACACTCGGCCTTCTTGGCCGTGCATGGCATAACGGACACCACGAACAGACGCTCGGGCTCCACGCCCAGCACCTTGGCGTAGTAGGTCTTGGCGATAGCGCCGAACATCTGCTGCGGCGACTTTGACGTGGACAGGCTGTCGACAAACTCGGGGTAACGTGCCTTCACAAAGCGCACCCAGCCCGGGCAGCAGCTCGTAAACATGGGCCAGCCGCGGCTGTCGCCCTCACCCTTAGCGGCGGCGCCCAGGCGCTCGAGCAGCTCGGAGCCCTCCTCCATAATGGTGAGGTCGGCCGAGAAATCGGTATCGAACACATACTCAAAGCCTACGCGGCGCAGCGCGCAAGCCAGACGCTCGACGGTTGCCTCCTCGCGCGGAATGCCGAGCTCCTCGCCCCAAGCACTACGCACGGCCGGCGCGATCTGCACCAGCACGATCTTGTCGGGATTAGCGAGCGCGTCAAACACGGTCTCGGTGTCGTCGCGCTCGCGCAGCGCGCCCGTCGGGCAATGCGTGATGCACTGGCCGCACGCGACGCAATCGGTCTTGCCGATCGGCACGCGCCCGCGGGTGCCCACGGCGGTATGCGTGGCGCGGTTGGTCAGGTCCCAAATCCCTAGGCCCTGTACGCTCTCGCACACCTTGATGCAGCGCATGCATTTAATGCACTTGTCGTTTTCGCGGATGATGGGGAAATCGAAATCCCAGCCCTCGCCCGCCAAATGCCTTTGATACGGCAGATAGAAAATGCCCAGGTCGTTGGCAATGGTCTGCAGGTTGCAGTTACCGCTGCGCACACAGCTCGTGCAGCGTGAATCGTGCTGCGAAAGCAGCAGCTGCACGTTGGTGCGGCGCGCCTCGCGGGCCTTGGGGCTGTTGGTGTGGACCACCATGCCATCGAGCACGTAGTTGTTGCAGGCGGCAACCAGCTGGTCGCAGCCCTCAACCTCGACCACGCACACGCGGCAGCCGCCGATCTCGTTCAGATCGCGCAGGTAGCACAGGGTGGGAATCTGGATGCCGACGGACTTGGCCGCGTCCAGGATCGTGGTGTGCTCGGGCACCACGACCTCGCAATTATCGATAGTGAGCTTGACCATATTGAGTGCTCCGCTTTCGGTGTTATCGCTGACAGTGGGGTTGTTGAGCTCTACCATTCCAGGTTCCTCCCTCCGCGGAACGCGCCAAAACCAAAGTGGTCGCAACGCAGGCAGCGGCTTGCCTCCTGGCGCGCCTCCTCCTCGGTAAGGCCCTGCTCGACCAGATTCCAATCGTGAATACGCTCGCCGGCCTCGCGCTCGCCCAGCTCGCAGCGGCCGCACTCGTGCTTGCCCTTAAACTGAACGGTCGGCAGCTCCACGTCGAGCTTAATCTTGTGGTCGAAGCCCAGGTAGCGGTCGATATTTGCCGAAGCCACGCGGCCAGCGTTGATGGCACGGATGACGGTGGCGGGGCCGGTCTGGCAGTCGCCGCCGCTAAAGAGGCCATCGAAGTTGGGCACGGCACCGTCCGAGTCGGTGACCACGCAGCCCCACTTGCAGGCGATGCCCATGTCCTCAAACGGCTTGGAGTCGATGTCCTGGCCAATGGCAACAAACACGCGCTCGCAGGGGATGACGCGCTCGGGCGTCGCGGCGGCACGCGGGGCCGGACGACCGCGACGGGGCTCGCCGATAATCTGCGGTTGCACGCGCAGGCCGCTCACGCGACCATCTTCGCCCGTCTCGATGGCGAGCGGCGCCGTGAGCTCCAGAACCTCGCAACCCTCGGCCTGGGCGCCGGCGATTTCGGCGTCCTGAGCCGTCATATCGCAGATGCGACGGCGGTAGACGATGCTTACCTTTTCGGCGCCGCAGCGCACGGCAGAGCGCGCCACGTCCATGGCCACGTTGCCGCCGCCGATGACGCACACGCGCTGGCCGCTCAGGTCGGGCAGCTCGTCGTCACCGATGGCGCGCAGCATCTTGACGGCCGACTCCACGCCGGGCGCCTCTTCGCCCGGAAGGCCGAGCTTCTTATCGCTGTGGGCACCGATGGCCAGGTAGACGGCATCGAACTCGTCGCGCAGGCGGGCGAGCTCCTCGCCGTTGACGGAGTGGTCGAGCTCAACGTCGATACCGGCGCTCAAGATCCAGTCGATCTCGGCCTGCAAGCGCTCGCGCGGCAGACGATAGCTGGGGATGCCGTAGCGTAGCATGCCGCCCAGGTGGTGGCGCTGCTCAAAGATGGTCACCTTGTGGCCCATCACGGCCAGGTAGTAGGCACAGGAAAGGCCGGCCGGGCCGCCGCCGATCACGGCGACGCGCTTACCGGTGTTGTCCACTACATGCGGCTTATGGTCGTTGAGGTCACTGTGTTCAACGGCAAAGCGCTTGAGGGCGAGGATGTTCATGGGGTCGTCGACCATGCCGCGGCGGCAGTGCATCTCGCAGGGATGCTCGCACACCAAGCCGCAGACGAGCGGCAGCGGATTGTTCTTGCGGATGACCTTGACGGCATCGGCATAGCGGCCGGCCTCGACGAGCGAAATGTACCCGGGAATGTCGACGTGCGCCGGACAGCCCGAGACGCACGGGACGCGGGCCTCGCGGTCAAAGCCGCAGGAATGCTCGCGGATGTGGTGCTCAAAGTCGTCGCGAAAGCCGCGAATGGCCGTGAGCGCCATGGCGCCGGCCTCGTAGCCGATGGCGCAATCGCTCGAAAGGTAGATGGTGCGGGCCGTGCGCTCAATCAGGTTGAGCGTGGACTCATCGGCGCGCCCTTCGAGCACATCGGCGAGCAGGTCGCTCAGCGCGCTCAGGCCCACGCGACAGGGCGTGCACTTGCCGCAGCTCTGGGTGGAGCACAGGTTGACGAGCGCTGCCGTAAACTCCACGGGACACGGGGCGAGCGAGCTCACCGCCAGACGACGTCCGAGCGCATCATGCAGGTCGTCCATGACGGCCTGAGCGTGGCTGCGTTCCATTACATGCAGTCGAGCCATAAGACCCCCTCTCACATGGCAGCCCGGAGGCGAGGCCGGGCGAAATTGCTACACGCACAACACTGACCTAAAAAGTTGTGAGGTCTCCATACGGTTCGGCAGGCGGTATAAAATGTCACCCTCAGCGGTGAAATAGAACATTACCGCAGATAAATGCCATATTTGATAAAACGCGTTACCAAATTGCAATATTCAATGTGAAAAAGAGCGCCTTACTATTTTTCCTTTTTGATCCGTTTTCCTCCGTCCCCTTCGGATCACATGATCCCTTGGGAACGGAGGAAAACGGATCGTTTTTGGTGCAAAAGGGCCAGGTTTGTTTGCACCAATCTCACTTGCGCTAGATGAAGAGCTCGCATTCCTTCCGCGCGACGCAAACCTTGCTCAGCATCTGGGAAACAGCGGATAGCTTGTTGGGATCAAGCTTACGAGCGCCTCGCGGACATACGGCAATGCAGCGCATGCAGGAGATGCACGCCTCGCCAGCTGCTCGTTTGGGGTCACCCTTGTCGATAGCACAAACGGGGCACGCCGCGGCGCATGCACCGCAGGAGACACAATCCCCTGTTGCCTCGGGTGCCATGCGGTGACCTCCGGCTTGTTTATAAGGACGATTGCCGGGAATAGAGGGCTCGGATGTATCCTCGGCCAACAGCTTTTGCTGAATTTGCTGCGCAAACTCTGCGAGCTGCGCCGCATCCTGCGCATCCGGACGACCGGCAGCAAACTGTCGCGCAATGGAATGTTCTGCAATGGCCGCAACTGCCGCGATCACCCGGAATCCCGCATGCTTCGCAACGTCCTCCAGCTCTACGAGCGTGTCCTCAAACGCGCGGTTTCCGTAGACGCACACCAGAACGGCCCGCGCTCCGTTGCCGTGAACCATGCCCAACCGGTCAGCCACCACAGCCGGGATTCTACCGGCATACGCCGGCACAGAGATTACGGCCACGTCGTCCTCAGTCATCGAGACAGCGCTGAAATCTAGCCCGCTATCGGTCAGATCGACGGTAACGGTATTCTTGTCCAGTGCCCCGGCCACAAGGCCAGACACCTTCTGCGTTCCACCCGTCGGACTAAACACAATTTCGAATACGCTCATCGAGACACCCTCCCCCTACGTCTGGCAACGCGTCAAGCCGTTTTCACATCCAGCCAGAGTATACGGCATATACGGCACGTGGGATCCCCATTTTGGTGCATCAAGCACCCCAATGCACCAACCCTACGCTGTCTGCCTCTTCGTTTTGTATAAATTACGGTACAGATTGTATATATTTACGGGATACCGCCGTGTTCTCCCGAGGTACCCCATCCCGGCACGTGCAAAAAACGGAGTATTCTGCAACGTGACCGCGCCAGCAATACCCCGAGCGGGCAAACCTTTAGGGCGCTGCGTCATTTTGGGTTCCGACATGGCGAGAATGACGCGCCCCTGCTCCGGAAAACGACGAAATCTGACTCAGAACGCTCGCTAGGGATATCCGAAAGCCACCGTTGGCGACGTCAAATCATATGCAGACAACTCGAACTGCAGAATACTCCAAAAAATGCACGGCGCACCCC
The DNA here is from genome assembly GCA_902492825.1 of uncultured Collinsella sp. GTDB lineage: Bacteria > Actinomycetota > Coriobacteriia > Coriobacteriales > Coriobacteriaceae > Collinsella. Next base: position 35 of record CABUMZ010000051.1, on the reverse strand, counting down.
ATGGGACCCATTGCCGCATGGTAGGAAAAAGGCCC
>CABUMZ010000050.1 GCA_902492825.1 uncultured Collinsella sp. | reverse complement strand
CATATCCAAAATCGTTTATCGGCTCCGGTAAGGTTGAGGAGCTTTGCGGGCTCGTGCATCGTATGAATGTCGATGTTGTTATCTTCGACGACGATTTAACGCCCTCGCAGCAGTCTTATCTTGAGAAAGCCGTGGGCGAACCGGTTAAGATTATCGACCGCACGGCGTTGATTCTCGATATCTTTGGCCTGCACGCTCAGACCCGTGAGGGCCGCCTGCAGGTGCAGCTAGCCCAATTGCAGTATCTGTTGCCTCGCTTGCGCGGTATGTGGAGCCATCTTGCTAAAGAGCAGACACGCGGTGGCATTGGTTCGCGCTTTGGCCAGGGCGAAAGCCAGCTCGAGGTTGACCGACGTTTGATTCGCAACAAGATTGCCGCGCTTCGTCGCGAGCTTAAGCAGGTTGAACAGCGCCGAGATGTCCAGTCAAAGAGTCGTATCGAGTCGCCGGCGTTTCGCGTTGCCTTAGCCGGTTATACCAATGCCGGTAAGTCGACGTTGCTCAATCGCCTGACCGGGTCTACAGTGCTTTCACAGGACAAATTGTTTGCCACGCTCGATCCGACTACGCGCTCGTATCGCTTGCCCGGCGGTCGTGGTATGACCATTACCGATACGGTTGGCTTTATTCAAAAGCTACCGCATGGTCTCGTTGATGCCTTTAAGTCCACACTGTCCGAGGTCCTTGGTGCCGACCTGATCCTTAAAGTTGTGGATGCCTCTGACGAGGACTACGAGCGCCAGCTCGAGGCAGTCGATCGCGTTCTTGACGAGATCGGTGCCGGTGAGCGTTTGACGCTTACGGTGTTCAATAAAATCGACCTACTCGATAGCGTCGATCGATTGAGTTTCCGTCGTCGCTATCCCGAGGCCGTGTTGTTCTCGGCCCAGACAGGCGAGGGGCTCGACGATCTCGTCGACCGAATTGCTCGTGAGGCGGCTGCCACCGATGTGTTGCTCTCCGCTGATATCCCGTATCGCGAGGGCGCCCTCATTACGCTGGTACATGAGCAGGGAACCCTTCTGCATGAGGAATATCTAGAGGACGGCGTTCGCATTGTGGCAAAGATGCCGGCCCGAATCGCGCCGCGTCTTGAGCGCTATCGTACGGGGTAAACGAGCTCTAGCACGCCTAGAATGACAGGCTGATGGAGTAGGTAGAACGGTAAGGCATGCCGACCGAGGACTGCGAGCGCCGGGATGGGATTGGCGTATGCCCATGCCGGCGCTTCGTGGCTTGATGCTTGTGCTGCCTGGGCAGTAAAGAAGCCGGTAAGGTACATAAAGACAAATGGAATGAGCGGATAGTAGTCTCCCGAAACAAAATCCGGGCCCGGGAATCCAAGCCATGCCAGGTAGGGGAGTGGGTAGACCGCCTTTGGAATGCCCCAGGTTAGGGTAAAAAGAACAAGGCATACTGCGATGCCCCACGAGCCCGGTAATTTTTGGAGTAACGGACGGGTGAGTGCAACCACCGCGGTGCACGCCGCCATGCAATAAATGATGCCAAAGTTTACCGAATCGTCGACTGATACCAGTGTAGTTGCAATCCATACGATCAAGGCTGCGACCGCGTATTTGAGGGCGCGCTTAACGTTATTGCGCGAGAGCGTGCACATCCAACCGGCGATAAACAAAAATACCCAGCTGATACTAGCGCGCCAGATATCCTGGAAAACCGTTTCGGTAAACCATGGCATATCCCATCCATATAGGTAGGCCAAATCGTAGCAGGCGTGAAAACCTGCCATCGATAGCATCGTAAACCCGCGGATGGTATCAAATATGGTGATGCGTTTTTGCATTACGAGAACCGGCGCATTAATCCGACAACCTTACCCAAAATAACGGGGTTCGTCGCATAGATGGGCTCCATGGTGTCGTTCTCAGGCTGCAGGCGCACGCGCCCCTGCTCCTTGTAGAACGTCTTGACGGTCGCTGAACCATCAATCATGGCCACGACGATTTCGCCGTTCATGGCGCTCTTTTGCTCGCGAACGATAATGTAGTCACCGTTGTAGATGCCGACATTGATCATTGAGTTGCCGTGCACTTCAAGGATAAAGGAGCCCTGGTCTGTGGCGATTTCGGTCGGGATGGTAAAGGTGTCCTCGATATTTTGCTCGGCCAGAATGGGAATCCCAGCCGCGACGCGACCGACGAGCGGCAGTGAGACCGTTCCGCGGGGCGCTGTGGGTTCATCGGATTTGGAAATCGAGACGGAGGATCCGTCCTCATCAAAAAGCTCTAGGGCGCGAGGCTTGGTGGCATCGCGCTTGAGCAGCCCTCGAGCCTCCAGGGCAGAGAGATGAGCATGCACCGTGCTGGGGGAGGAGAGGCCTACGGCCGATGCCATCTCGCGCACAATGGGCGGATAGCCCTTCTCCTGCTGATATTCCTTGATGAAGTCGTAAATCTGCTGCTGACGCTTGGTAATTTTGCGAGCCATCAGGGGATCCTCTCTGCCAATGTCAAACAAATGTTCGATTATTGCTTGACAGGAACAACTGTTCGAAGATAATAATAACCGAACATTCGTTCTCGCGCTAGACATTTTTGTCCGCGCGGCTTGATAAAACTGTTCTCAGCAAAACACGCGAGAGGAGAACATGATGAACGCAACGGATATGGTCCAGGGAAACCTCGCCCTTAAGCTCGAGACGCCTGCGGCGCCGGCTTTCACGGTTGTTAAAGGCGGCCAATCTGGTTTCCAAACACTGCCTGGCAAGCCCGTCCGCAACCAGTGCGTCGCCACGACTTCGGCCCCCGTTGCCCTAAAGGCTTCGACGATTGTCGCCCTGGCCGTTGCGCTCACGCTCTTCCTTGTACTTGCCACCTCGATCTTCAGCGCTCGTCACGCCGCATATGCCGAGTCGGTATCCAACGTTACCTACAAGACCGTCCGTGTTCAGTCTGGCGATTCCTTGTGGTCGCTAGCCCAGGAGCATCCGATTGAGGGTCTTTCCACGCAGGAGACCTCTGATATGATCCGCAACGTCAATCACCTGGAGCATGGCTCGCTCGATGCCGGTGCGCATCTTAAAGTTCCCGCACGTTCCTAAGATTTAAGTACCGTCGCATGGTACCCTTGTAATCGTTTTAGAGGAGGTACCATGCGCTGTCCCAAATGCGGCAAGGCACATACCCGCGTCGTTGATTCCCGCATGCAGGAATCAAATAACACCATCAAGCGCCGTCGCGAATGCTGCTCATGCAATTATCGCTTTACGACATTTGAGCGTTGTGAAGACCCTATCGAGGTCATTAAGTCAGACGGATCCAAGCAACGGTTCGATCGCAATAAGCTGCTGGTCGGTTTGATGCGCGCCACGATCAAGCGAGATATCGACACTAAAAAGCTCAACGAGATCATTGACGATATTGAGGTTGAGCTTCGCTCCCGTACGCTCACGGCTGTTACGTCCCATGAGCTGGGCGATATGGTTCTTAAGCGGTTGGCCAAGATCGATAAAGTGGCCTACATCCGCTTTGCCTCGGTCTATCGCGATTTCAAAGACGTCGATGAGTTTCTGCAAGAGCTCGACAAGCTAAGGTGATTTCATGTCCAACATTACCGTTAACATTAAGCGTCTCGACCCAACCGTCGAGCTTCCCAAATACGCCCATCCCACGGATGCCGGTCTTGACCTCCGAGCCAACGAGGATTGCACCCTCAAGCCTTTTGAGCGTCGCCTGGTCTCCACGGGCCTAGCTGTCGCCCTGCCCGACGGCTACGCCGGCTTCGTCCAACCCCGCAGCGGCCTGGCCATTAAGCAAGGCCTGTCCATAGTCAACACTCCTGGCCTCATCGACGCCCACTACCGAGGAGAGCTCAAAGTCATCCTCATCAACCTCGACCCCAAGAACAACATCCAAATCAACAAAGGCGACCGCATTGCCCAGCTCGTCATCCAAGAAGTCCCCACGGTCAACCTCGTAGAAGTACAAGAACTAGACGAAACCGACCGAGGAGCCGGCGGTTTCGGTTCTAGCGGCGTAGCTTAGTCGTTTACGTACTGTCCGCTGACCGGCCCGACCCGCCTATATATCATCCCATGCTCAAACATTCTCGCGGGGGCGCTCGTATCCCTCCCGCCCGTCTCTCACACATATCATTCCATGCTCAAACATTCTCGCGTCGCTTCGCTCGCTGCGAAACTGCGCGTGGAACGATATGTGTGAGAGACGGGCGGGCGGTTACTCGCTTGAAAAATTAAAGCCTTTCTTTCTAGTAAGCCGATGCGATAAAGGAAAACCTCCTTTCTCGCATCGGCTTACTATATTTATATTTTTGGTTTTGCCTTTGCAGATTCTGATGGTGGGGAATCTGGTATAGCTGCAAGTACGTTAACGCAGCTTGCCTGTGGGAGGCCCCTATATATCGTCCCGCGCGCAGTTTCGCAGCGAAGCGAGAATGTTTGAGCACGGGATGATATATAGGCGCCTCCCACAGGCAAGCGAACATTAAGACGCTAGCGGATGTGCGCTGGCTTATCGCCCCAGTAGAAGCGGCAGAATGCGCGTTTTCTTTTCTGGGGTTTGCCTGCGAGTTCCATGGTGGCGACGGCGATGTCTTTGGCTGCATGGGGGCGGCGTAGTACTTCGCCGTTGATGAGCAGGGCTTTGAGTGATTCGGGATGGTCGTGCAGGTGGCGCAACGTTACGATGAGCTCTCGTGCCGTGGTGACGTGCATGCTGGCGCCCATGCCGGTGAGCATAGTGGTGTTGGCCTTTTCCTGGCCATAGGACTTGCCCAGCAGGATCATCGGCAGATGTGCGCATAGGCACTCGGTGACCGTGAGTCCGCCCGATTTGAGGATTGCCAGGTCGCAGCCGTGCATGAGGGCCGCCATGTCGTCGACATAGTCCAGCACCGTGACGTTCTCGAGCTTCATGGCATCGAAGAGCGTCTTCAGCCGGGTGGCATACTCCACGTCTTTGCCGGGCAAAAAGACAAAGTGCATGTCTTCGAAGCCGCGCAGGAAGGGGAGGGTGTGGTCCATCGCCGCGCGAAAGCGGACGTAAGGCTGAGGCAAGCTGGCACCGGCCATTACCAGCACGACGGTCTTGTCGGTGGGGAGGTTGAACTTGGCTAGCTCTTCCTCGCGATCGTAATCCGTGTCGAATCCGGCGCGAATAGGAATGCCGGTAATGCGAATCTTTGACTCGGGTACCTTGCGCGGACGCAGCGTTTCGGCCATAAATTCGTTGGCAACACAGAACAGATCGGTGTCCTTGTGGGGCCACCAGCCCTCGACTTCGTAGTCGGTCGGTACGCAGATAACCGGATAATCGATACCCGTAATTACGCGGGCGCCCACGGCAACATTGGCTGCCGTGATGTGCGTTGCGACCACGGCTATGGGCCTTCGACTACGAATATATTCGTTGAAGGCGGGGAACATAATTCGCGACCATGCCGTGCCGCCACCCCAGAGAAGATGCCCCGTAAGCGTATATCGCCAGGTCAGGTCGTAAATGGGGCGCGTGGCTCCCGTAAAAGAAGCCGCGGTCTTATTGCCGTCGAATTTAATTCGTCCAAAATCAAGGATATCGAGCACTTCAATCTCAACATCCTCGGGGATGCCATTGGTGCCGCGGATGAGGTCGAATGCCTGCGCAATCGCATTTGCGGCGGCCTTGTGGCCCGAGCCGACCGAGGCGTGCACGATGGTCACGAGAGGTTTTTGCTGTGCCAAGAGCGTGGTTTGCTCCGATTGGGGAGTGCTGTGCGTGAGCAGGGGAGCGTCGTCGCTCGTCTGCGTCAGATCCATCGATAACTCCCCTTCGACGTTGTATCACGGATTTATCATTGTAGTGCATGAGTGTCACGTTCACGTAAATTTGGGTATGAGCGCAAAGAACGACAACGTTTCGACGAGAGGACTCTTCATGACTACCGATCAGACAATCGATGTTGCGATTATCGGTGGCGGCCCTGCGGGCTATGCTGCCGCCATTTATGCGGCGCGCGCCAACCTGACGACGACTGTCCTTGAGCAGGGCATGTCGGGCGGACAGATTGCCACGTCCAACGAGATTGAGAATTATCCTGGCATTCCGCTACTGAGCGGTGCCGAACTTGGTGAGCGGTTCCAACAGCATGCTGAAGGCCTGGGGGCTCAGGTTGAATGGAGTATGGTGACAGGCGTCGATTACGATGCCGATGCGGCACAATTTACCATCCATCATGATATGGGCGATACAGCAGCCAAGAGCGTTATTGCGTGCATGGGCGCCACGCCGCGTCCTGCGGGTTTTGTTGGCGAGGACACGTATCGCGGTCGTGGCGTTTCGTACTGCGCGACGTGTGACGGCATATTCTTCCGTGGCAAGCAGGTCTTTGTTGTCGGAGGCGGCAATTCGGCATGCGAGGAGGCGCTGTTCCTGTCCGACATTGCCAGCAGCGTGACTATCGTGCTGCGTCGCGATCAGTTCCGTGCACCCGAGGGCGTTGTGAATAAGGTGCTTGCTAAGGACAATATTTCAGTTAGGTACCAAACTAGTATTGTTGAGCTTTCTGGTGAAGCGATGCCCACGACAATCACGTTTAAGGACAACGCAACCGGTGAAACGTATTCCGAGTCTTTTGATCCGGGCTCGTTTGGCATTTTTGTCTTTACGGGGACGCAGCCACATACCGAGCTCGTTGAGCACCTAGTCGATCTGGCTCCCGACGGCGGCATTGTCACCGATGATTCCATGGCCACCCGCACACCCGGATTATTCGCAGCCGGCGATATTCGTTCCAAGCGTTTACGCCAGGTTGTGACGGCCGTATCGGACGGTGCTATAGCGGCAACCAGTGCATACGCCTTCCTACGCGGATAAGTACGATAATATATATTATGTAAAGTTGCTATCTTTTAACAAAGTGGTTGGGCGGTGCATCAATGTGCAGTCCAACCACTTTTACTTGGCTGCTATGTGGTATCCAAAACTAGATAACCTAGAATACAATATAGAAAACGAACGGAGGCCTCTGATGAACCACGTCAAACATGTTATCCCGATGTCCGATACATCGGTCAGCATTAAGCCGGAGGATATTCAACCGACGGTGCTGCCGGACGCATTTATTCAGTCCGATATGGTGGGTAAACTTAACGCATTGAGCCTGCCACGCTATGACCAGCTACCCAACGTAACGCTCTATCGCGATCAGGTTATTGAATATGTTGCGCTGTGGATGGAGCCACTTTCGATTTGCGTAGAGCAGCCCGTTATCACGCCATCGATGATCAATAACTACGTGAAGGTCGGCCTCGTTCCCGCGCCGGTTAAAAAACAGTATGGCCGTGAGCAGATTGCGCGTCTCATCGCCATTTGTATCTTTAAGCAGGTGCTGCCCATCGCTGCGGTTCAGGCGCTCTTTAATATTCAGCGCTTGAGCTACGACGCTCCGACGGCTTTCGATTATGTTGTCGATCAACTCGAGGCATCGATTCGTGCGGCGTTTTCCGTCGAGCAGACTCCCGTGCCCGATACCGCACATCAGGTTACGCGCGAGTCGCTGCTCGTACGCAGTGCGGTATCGTCTTTCGTTTCGAAGGCGTACCTGATGAGCTACCTTAAGTTTAATGGGTTTAATAGCTAACCGAGGTATAAGACGGGCGGGATAAAGGGCCAGTGGCCCTTTATCCCGCCCGTGCGTTTGTCAAGCTGGACATTATCGGCCCGAAGCCACGCCCATGCCGTAGCCGATGATGAGACCGTGCATCTCGGCGTAATAGGAATCTAGGCCGTTGCAGGGCATGACAATCGTCTTGGAGCCGGGCCAATGCTCGACAATGCGGTCAGCAAGCGCCTGGGCTCCAGCTTCGTTCTCAACGTGATCGATAACGACCTCGCCGCCGATAAAGCCCTCGGCCTCCATGGTGTCGACAATCTTGGTGAGCATCTTCTTTTCGCCACGCGTGTGCCCAACGAGTTCAATTTTGCCCGCTTCGCTCGCCGTGCCCAAAATGCGGATATTGAGCTTATTGGCAATAAAGCCGGCCGCCTTAGGGATACGTCCGGCCTTCGCAAGGTTTTCGTAATTGCACAGGCTAAATAGAATCTTGCTGTTCTGCTCCAAGCTATCGAAGTAAGCGCAGGCGTCCTCAAAGGAGGTATCCGGGTTGCTTGCAAGATAGCGGTCGAACAGCAGGAAGATCAGATCCATTTTGCCACCTGCGGCTCGTGAGTTGACCAAATGAATCTGGCGGTTGGGCTCCTCGGCAAGTACCATATCGCGTGCCGTGGCCGCGGCATTGTAGCTTCCCGAGACGCCCTCCGAGATGGGCATGCAGATCGTCTTGTCGGCAAGCTTAAAGAGTTCGGCCCACTCCCCTACGCTTGGACAGGCGCTCGAAGACGCGCTCGACTCCGCCTGCACGGCGCTATTAAGCTCGTGAACATCGAGCGAGAGGTCGTCGACAAATTCGCGCTCCCCCACTCGGATCTTAAGGGGTGCAAATGCAAAGGTGGTATGAGGTGCGGTTGGTTGCCAATCGCGAAGATTGCAGCTCGAATCGGAGATAAGTGCCCAGCTCATTGAGGGTCCTTTCTAATTGTTCCCAACAATTATAGCCATCTTTTGGAAAGATGCTGCGCATATCTAGTATTCAAAACTAGATTGTTACTTATACGCAAAACGGGCGGTCGAGATAAAACAATGGACCTCGCTCCCAAAGGATGCGAGGTCAACTTTCGTTTGCTGAGTTACAACGCTTAGTAGCGAACGAAAATGTAATTGTTGTTCATGCCAGCGGCAACGGAGCTGATGATAACGCCCGTGCTGTAGTCGGAAGCATGGATCATCTGGCCGTTACCAATGTAGATGCCGGTGTGGTAAGAGTTAACAACGACGTCGCCAGGCTGGGGATCGGACACACGGGTCCAGCCCATGAAGGTACCAGTGGTGCCCAGGCGGCAATAACGACCGGTGAGGCAGTAGCTTACAAAGCCGGAGCAGTCAAAGCTGTTCGGGCCAATGCCGCCCCAGGAATAAGCACAACCAAGCTTGCTGTAGGCGCGCGAAACAACGGTGCCGCCATCAACAGACTGGCTCGGTGCGGAAGGCGTCGGAGCCGGAGCAGGCGTCGAAGGCTGCGGCGTAGGAGCAGGAGTGGGCGTCGAAGGCTGCGGCGTGGGAGCAGGAGTGGGCGCGGGAGTGTTCTCGGTCGTACCGGCGGTGTCGTTGCTCACCGTGGCCTTTTCGGCGGTGCTGGCATTGATGCCAGCCTGCAGTGCGGCGTTGGCCTCGGCCTCGGCAGCAAGCTCGGCCTGCAGCTGTGAATCCAGGGAGTTCACGACACTCTGGGCCTCAGCCTGCTGGGCGTTGAGCTCGTCGACCTTCTTCTGCGTCGCGGCGACGTTCTTCTCCTGCTCGGTCTGCTTATCGGTGAGCTGCTGCTTAAGGTCCTTGACCTCCTGAATGGTCTGGGCCTGCTTGTCGGAAACCTTGCCGTAGTAGAACAGACGGTTGAGCATGTCGCCCAGATCGTCGACGCCCGTCAGAACCTGAAGGAGACTCAGACCGCCGGTCTTGTACTCACCGGCAACGTAGCTCGAAAGCTTTGCCTGACCCTCGGCAATCTCTTGCTGCTTTTGCGTGATCTCGCCTGCAGTCTGATCAAGCTCCTGCGTCTGTGCGGAGAGTTCTTCATGAATTTGCTGAGTTTGGGTGCCAATCTGCTCGAGCTTGGTACGAGCAGCGGCAAGGTCGGATGCGGTATCGGCGTAGGCCGGAGCCACGAGGCCCAGGCCCAAAACACAAGCGAGGGTTGCCGTAGCAGCGCAGCGTGCCATGTTTTTGTGTGTATTTGCTGTGCGCATGAAGCTTCCTTTCCGGTATCTAAGGGTAGCGGCTATTCCACCGTTACCAGACTAAAGAGCTCAACGTCCTCGTTAGAAGGCGTGAGCTTCTTGCGCGGGTTGAGAAACGCAAGCTCAAGGATACAACCGTAACCTACAAGCTTTGCGCCCATATCTCGCACCAGTTTACCTGTTGCCTCGACGGTTCCGCCCGTCGCGACCAAGTCGTCCAGAATCAACACGGTATCTTTAGAGCTGATGGCATCGGCGTGGATCTCGATAGAATCCGTTCCATACTCGAGCTCGTAGCTCTCGCTTACCGTCTTGCGCGGCAGTTTACCCGGCTTACGTGCGGGAACAAAGCCGGCACCCAGGGCGACGGCCACGGGCACACCGACCATAAAGCCGCGGGCCTCGGGTCCTACGACCTTGGTGATACCCATGCCAGCAAAATGCTCGGCCAGGGCATCCACCATGGCCTTCAGGGCCTCGGGATTGCCAAAGAGCGGCGTGATGTCCTTAAAGACGACTCCGGGCTCGGGATAGTCGGGGATATCGACAATATGAGATTCGAAGTCGTACATGGCGTGACCTTTCATGGATTGCCGGGTGGACGGCGGTTATTTACCCGTGTTGGCAGACGAGCTATGCGAGGGGACGACGACCTTGGACGGCTGCACAAGCGACTCGTCATGCGCGGTAACCGCGGGAACGCTTGCCCCATCGCTTTTAGCCTTGGTGGATTCGGAACGCGCAATCTCCTCATCGAGAGCATCGATGTCAGCATCCTCGACCACCGCGTTGAGCGACTCAAAGACACGGTTCTTAAGGAGCGCGGTGTGCACACCCTCGGTGAGGTCGTGCAGCTTCTTAAAAGCGCGCTCGAGCTTGGCGTCGCGCTCGTCATCGGAGGTATCCATGCCGAGCATACTCACGAGAACCTGCTCAAACATCGAAGACTCGCGGTTTGCCGACGATACGTACTGACGCAGGTTGCGCGGCTCAATGTGGAAGCGCGACAGCTCCGAGCAGTAACGGATAATCGGGAAATCTCGGCCATCGACGAGTTCACGGTTCTGCGGGCTCTTGATGATGCGGATAAGATCGTTCTCGGCAAGGGAGCGGATAAACGAAATCTCAACACCGAGCATGTCGGGAATAGTCTCGATGGGATGCAGCTTTTGCTTCGTCTCCTTGGGCTCCGTCTTAAGCGGAACATCAGACAGAAGACCAACCTCGTAAGCCAACGTGGACAGGTCCGTTGCGTTTTCCAAGCGCTGCTTAATGACGTTGAGCGGCATGTAACGGGTCTTCTGCAGGTGCAGGATAACCTCGAGACGGTCAACGTCTTCCTTGGAGTACTGGCGATACCCCTTAGGCGTACGATGAGGGGTGATGAGCCCCTCATCTTCTAGAAATCTAATTTTTGAGTTCGATAGATCGGGGTATGCGCCTCGAAGAAGGTTGACGACTTGGCCGATACTCAGATAGTTGCGTTCGGCCATTACCTACTCACCGGTTTCGATGCGCTCCGGCGTGCTCTCGTGGTAGATGAGCGTGAACGTACCGATCTGAACGGAAGAGCCGTCGTGCAGCGGAGCACCGTTGACGATGGCGCCGTCAACCCAGGTGCCGTTGAGCGAGCCCAGATCCTCAATACGGGCGCCCAGGCCCTCACGAATAATGCGTGCGTGGCTGCGCGAGACAGTCATGTCGTTGAGGAAGAAGCCGTTCGCGGGATCGCGGCCGATGGTGGTCACGTCGTCCTCGAGCTCAAAGGCAGCTCCGGTCTGCGGACCCTTGACGATGGACAGAACCGGAGCGGTGATGCGCACGTTGGCCATAAGGTCGGGAACAGTGACATCGCTCGAAGGAACGCGGAAAACGCAGGTAGCGTCCGCAGTCTTATCGTTCTGAGGCATATTGTTAACCTTGTTGTCCATGACAACCCCTATCTAACGCGGACACGCCGCAAAGAATGAACCGTATGTAATCATACCCCAATGAATCAGTCTTCGATTTCGGGGTTGAGAAAGTCGGTGTCCTCGTCCTCGGGATGCGCGATGGCCTGTTTAATGGCCACCCCTCCCTTAATGGAATAGATGACAGCGGTGAGCATAGAGAACATCACGCCGCCGTACACAAAGAAGATGCCGAGGGGCACCGAGCTGCCGTTGAGGCCCGGGAATGCCGTGAGCGTGGCGGGAAGCAGATGCCAGCCGTCCACGACGGGAAAGCCCAACAGCATGAGCGAGAAGCCGG
>CABUMZ010000049.1 GCA_902492825.1 uncultured Collinsella sp. | reverse complement strand
GGGGCGAGGGTGATAATGGCGCACGATGAGCGAGCCGATGCCCAGGTAGATATCGCGGCCGATAATGAGCACGCAGACCCAGATGGGCAACTCGCCGCGGACCACCAGGCCCAGCACGCCGGTAAACAGCAGCGCGCGGTCGCAGATGGGGTCCATAACCTTGCCGAGCCACGAGACCGTTTTGGTCATGCGGGCAATCTGACCGTCCATCCAGTCGGTGGAGGCCGCGATGGCATAGATGACAATGGCGACGATACGGTTGTTGTCCGTCACAAACAGGTACAGGAAGACGAGCGTGAGGACCAGGCGCGTAAAGGTGATGAAATTGGAGATCGTAAAGATCTTATTCGACGGGTAATCGGAAGTGCCGATAAGCTCCTTTTTGATCTTCTTCTTGATGCCCACAGGACTCCCCCGCTGGTAAACGACAAAACTTTCAATACTATACCCGTTCTAGCGATGTCTATCCAGCGTAAGCATAGAGAGTCCAGACATGTGGAGAGTGGTTTGGGCTGCGCTGGATTCAGCATTTGTGTACATCAGCCTCCAAAAGCGACATTTTTCGGCATCTTTGGTGGCTGGTGTACACGTTTTGATTCGGTGATTACATCGATCGGGAAAGCTTTTGCTTTAAGCAAATTAATCATGATGATTAAAAACAAAAAAGGCCAGGCACTAGGTGCCTGACCTGCAAACTTCTGGTCGGGACGACTGGATTCGAACCAGCGACCCCTTGACCCCCAGTCAAGTGCGCTACCAAGCTGCGCCACGTCCCGAAGCTTTTGTTTGTTGCTCTGCTCTCGCTCGCAACAGGAAGTATATTAACCCGAAACTTTGCCCTTGTGCAAGAACTTTTTTAAATATTTTGAAGCAAGTCCAAAATTGTATCTGCGAGCTGGGGTTTTGTTAGCACAGGAAGTTCTTGCGCACCCGCTGCGCTCACGATCCAAGCCTTGTTGGTATCGGTTCCAAAGCCCGAATCGGCGCGCGAGACATCGTTGGCGATGATCGCATCGCAGCCCTTGCGGGCCAATTTACGCTCAGCGTACTCCACGACGTTATCAGTCTCGGCCGCAAAGCCAATCACACACCGCTTTCCCTTCTGGCGCGAGAGCTCAGCCAAAATATCAACGGTCTCGACGAGCTCGATGCGATCCAAGCGTTCGTTGGCCTTTTTGAGCTTGTGGTCCGCAGGGGCTGCGGGCGTATAGTCGGCGACGGCAGCAGCGCAAATGGCGGCGTCGGCCGTCTGGAAGGCGTTTAACGCCGCATGCAGCATCTCTGCGGCGGTCTGCACGTGCACGCACTCTACGCCGCGGGGGACATCGAGCGACGTCGGTCCCAGCACAAGCGTGACCGCAGCACCGCGGCGAGCAGCCTCCTCCGCCAGGGCGATGCCCATCTTGCCCGACGACCGGTTGCCAATGAAGCGCACGGGATCGATCGGCTCATGCGTGGGGCCGGCAGTGATGACGATGCGCTTGCCTGCAAGGTCCTGGGGCGCGGGGTTGAGCACCTCGCAGATGGCCTCGACGATGTCTTCGGGTTCGCTCATGCGTCCCGTGTCCACGTCACCGCAGGCAAGGTAGCCGCTGCCGGGCCCCACCACATGGACGCCGCGGTCGCGCAACGTGGCCATATTGGCCTGCGTTGCCGGCGCCTTCCACATGCCGTTGTTCATGGCGGGGGCAATCATGATGGGTCGCGGCGTGGCAAGCAGCGTGCTGGAGATGAGGTCATCGGCGATTCCGTTGGCCATCTTAGCGATGATATTTGCCGTGGCAGGCGCCACGACCACCAGGTCGGGCTCCTGCGCGAGCGAAATGTGGTGGATGGGGTCGGAGGGGTCGTCGAACAGGCCCACCGCGACCGGCTCATTGGTGAGCGCACGGAAGGTAAGCGGCCCCACAAACTCCGTGGCATGCTCGCTCATAACGACCTTGACGCGCGCGCCGCGCTTTTGGAGCAGGCGCACGATATTGCACGACTTATAGGCGGCGATCCCGCCGGTAATACCCAGCAGGATCGTTTTTCCCTCAAGTTGCATTGAATTGTTGGGTGCCGCCGTCATCGTTAGGCTTCCTTGCTGGGAAGCACCAGCAGGCGGTGGCAATACGGGCAGTGCGCGATCTCGCTACCGTCGTGGTTGAGGTCACTCATGGACGATGCCTGTAGCGCGGTGTGGCAGATGGTGGGAATGTTGCCCTGGATGGTCTCGACGGCCAGGCCACGGAACTGCTTGAGCAGACGCTCGTAGTCGGTGAGCACATCGGTCGGCAGCGTGGCAGCAAGCGCGGTACGCTCCTTGGTTGCGGCATCGATCTGAGCCTGCAGATCGGCAGCCTTGGCACGAGCAGCCTTGGTATCGGCCTTCACGCCCTCCTCGAACTTGGCGATGATGGCCTGAGCGCGAGCCTCTCGGTCGAGCGCCTCCTTATGGGCGATGACGACGTCCTTGCGGGTGTGTTCGATCTTGTCCAGACGCTTTGCCAGGGTGGCAAGCTCATTCTCCAGGTCCTGCACCTCGCGGTAATCAGAACCGTCGACGTGACGCTTCTTGGCAGCCTCGATGGCGTTGTTGGTCTGAATCTCGGTGGTGTTGAGATCGTCGAGCTCAATGTCCAGATCCTTGCGCTGAGCATAGAGCTTGGTCATCTCGGACTTAAGCTTCACATAGGTCTTTCGCTTGGAAGCGAGCTCCTTGAGCTCCGGCATATTGGCAAGTTCGCTCTTGTTGCGGGCGAGCTCCAAATCAATCTGTTGCAGCATGAGTAGCGTAGCGCCGGCGCTCATAAGTTCTCTCCTTTTGTCACAGTCCACCATTGGCAAGGGTTCAGTATTTTAATCGTATGACGGGGGTCGACCCCGGCGTCAACTGCAGAGTTCATCAATATATCAACGAACGGCTCTTCAGAGCGGTCGTGGCCGAGCAAGATCACCGCCAGTCCGCGCAGAGCAAGGTCTTGCGCCACGTGGTAGCCGGCCTCTCCGGTCACAATAACATCCGCACCGGCGGCGATGGCAAGCTCGCCAAAGTCGCCGAGGGAGCCGCCCAAAATGGCGACAGTGCGGCACGGGTGCTCGGCTTTGCCCCATACGCGCGGGTCGCTGCCAAAGGCCGTGGCGGCACGGTTGGCGAGATAGCGCAGATTGCAGGCGTCATGGAGGGTCGCGAGTGCGCCCAGACCGGTGAGCTCGGGCTCGTCCACATGCTCCAGCGAACTCATGGGCTCAGCGCCCAGCAATTCACTCAAGCGAGTACGCGCTTCGTGCGAGCGGTCCAGGTTGGTGTGAAGCGAGATGATGCTCACGCCGCAACGAGCCGCCTCGTACAGTGCAGCGCTGCACTGGGGACGCGCGGAATCCGCCGGACAAAACGCCTCGGGCGCCTTGATATAGATGGGATGATGCGTCAGCAGCACGTTGGCGCCGGCCTCGAGAGCGCGGTGCACGTTGGCTACGGTCGCGTCGAGTGCGCAGGCAACACCGGTGATCTCAGCATTGGGATCACCCACAGATAGCCCAACATGATCCCAGCCCTCGGCGTCCGCCTTGGGGTAGCGCGCCAGCAGCGCCTGTTCAAGCTCGGAGACAATCATGCGGCGCCTACGATCGAGAGCAGCGTCTGGGCAAAGTCGTCCAGATCGCTCGGATTCACGCGGTCATCAAACGAGATACGCAGCGACCCCAATGCCTGCTCGCGACCAATGCCCATGGCGCTGAGCACGTGGCTCGGGTCCATGCTGCCGCTCGAGCAAGCCGATCCAGCCGACACCTCAAAGCCGGCGGCGTCAAGCTTGATGATGAGCTCCTCGGAGTCCATGCCGTCGACGTAAATCGAAACCATACCCGGCAGACGGTCTGCCTGCGTGTAGTCGCCCATCGTGGCGTGAATGTGCGGATGGGCCGTAAGCGTGGCGTAGAGCTTATCGGACAGGGCCTGCAGCGTCGCGCGCTCCTGGGCCACGTGGGGCGCCAGAGACGAGGCGGCAGCGGCAAAAGCCAGCTGCGTGCGCAGGTCCTGTGTGCCGGCGCGACGGCCGGCTTCCTGTCCACCGCCAAAGATGCGCGGACGCAGCGGCGTGCGGTTCTTAAGGTAGAGCGCGCCGGATGCCACGGGGCCACCGATCTTGTGCGCGGCAACGGTCATGGCATCGACACCCAGTTCGGTGACATCGAGCGGAATGTGCAAATAGCCCTGGATGGCATCGGTGTGAAACAAGGCGGCGGCAGCATGTGCGGCGGCGGCCAGCTCGCGGATGGGCTGTACCACGCCGGTTTCGTTGTTGGCGACCATAATGCTCACGAGCGCCACGTCGTCGCCGAGCAGCTCGACAAGCGCGGCAGGCTCAATGTAGCCTGCACGGCAGGGCTGCACCAGGTCGACGGTAAAGCCGGCGGCGCGCAGCAGCGGTAAGTTGTCCAGAATTGAATCGTGCTCGATGGCAGATACGATCACACGGCTGCGCTTGCGATCGCGCTGACGAGCGCCCTCGGCAAGACCGAGCAGCGCCAGCTGGTTGGCCTCGGTGCCGCCGTTGGTAAGGATGATCTCGGACGGGCGAACGCGTGCGCCAAAGCTACGGGCGATCTCGCGACGAGCGACTTCCAGGCGTGCGGCGGCCTTGCGGCCAAGCGAGTGCAGCGAGTTGGGGTTGACGCCGGCAAGCTCGCTGTCGTCATATTCGCGCTGCGCAAGGAGCGCCTCGGCGCGCATGGGCGTCGAGGCGGCATAGTCAAGATTTACTGGTATGCGGTTTTGACCTGCGGTCATAAGGGTTTATGCCTCCTGTGCGGCCTCGTTGCCCAGCTTCTGCAGCAGTGCAACCTCGGCGGCGGGATCTTCGGACTTAAATACGGCGGAGCCGGCCACGAGCACGTTGGCGCCAGCCTTAACGACCTCGGTGATGTTCTTGGAAGAGATACCGCCATCGACCTCGATGAGGGGCAAAACGCCGTGGCGCTCGCACATGGCCTTGAGCTCGTGCAGTTTGGCGATGGTACCGGGGATAAAGCTCTGGCCGCCAAAGCCAGGGTTCACGCTCATCAACAGCACCATATCCACGACGTCGATGATGCTTTCGAGCACGCAGACGGGTGTGGCGGGGTTGAGCACCACACCGGCCTTGACGCCGCGCTGCTGCAGATGGGTGAGCGTGCGGTGCAGGTGCGTGGAAGCCTCGTAGTGCACGGTGATCATGTCGGCACCGGCATCAGCATACCAATCGACCGTCTCGTCGGGGTTCGACACCATCAGGTGCGCGTCGACCGGTACATCGGTGGAGCGCTTGACGGCCTTAAGGATGTCAACGCCAAAGGTGAGATTGCCCGTAAAGTGACCGTCCATGACGTCGAAGTGCACGTAGTCGGCGCCGGCGATCTTGTCGAGGTCACCCTTGAGGTTAGCCATATCGGCCGAAAGGATGGATGGAGCGATTTTGATGGAACCCATGGTAGTAGCCTTTCTGCGCTAGTCGGCGAGTCCGTAGAACTCTTGAGAGGGGACGCGGTCGGTGAGGATCTCGAGCGCCCTATCCAAAGTAACACCGTTGTAGAGCGTTTGCTCCACGGCAAAGGTGAGCGGAATGTCTACGCCCAGTGAACGGGCGAGTTCACTGACACTGCGAGCCGCGACGGCACCCTCGACCACCATATGCGTGCGGGCCTGGTACTCGTCGAGCGACACACCGTGGGCAAACTCGAAGCCAAAGGTGCGGTTGCGCGAATGCTCGGAGGTGCAGGTGGCAATGAGGTCACCCATGCCGGCAAGCCCCATGCAGGTCATGGCTTGACCGCCGCGTGCGTGTACCAGGCGGCTGATCTCGGCCAGACCGCGCGTCATGATGAGGGCGAGCGTGTTATCGCCCGCACCCGAGCCGGCGGAGATGCCGCATACGATAGCGATGACGTTTTTCATGGCGCCGCAGACCTCGACGCCCGTCATGTCCTGCGACAGGTAGATGCGGAAGGCCGTGGAAAGCAACAGCTCCTTAAAGGTCTCCCCCACCTGCTGGTCTTCACTGGCGATGACGGCGGCCGAAAGCCCGCCGCGGCAGATTTCCTCGGCATGGTTGGGGCCCGAAAGCGCCGCCACGCGCGACTCGTTGCCGATCTCGCTGGCGATGACCTCGCTCATGAGCAGGCCGGACTCGGGCTCGATGCCCTTGGTGAGGCACAGAACCGGCGTCTCGTCCGCGATGAACGGCGCCGCCTGGTGGCAGACGTCGCGCAGGTGCGTCGAAGGCACGGCAAAGATGATGGCCTCCGCGCCGTCGAGCGCCTGGGCGAGCTCGGCCGTGGCGACAACGTTTTCCGGCAGCTCGTAGTCCACCAGATACCGGGGATTGCGGTGCTCGCCATTGATGCCGGCGGCCGTCTGCTCGCTATGGGCCCACATGGTCACGCGCTCGGCTCGCGCAGCGGCAAGGCCGGCGACGGCGGTTCCCCAGGAGCCGGAGCCAATCAGCGCAACATTCATGACTCTCTCCTACTTATCGTCGGGCTCGGTGACGCGCTTGGTAAACGAGAGCTTGGACTCCTTACCGGTCATGAGCTTTTTGATGTTCGCGCGATGGGCCCACACTACGGTGATGCCGATCATCGCCATGCAAAACTTGAGGCCCAGGCTGCTGTACGGAAAGACCGCGCAGGCAGCGATGGGAAGACCAATGGCGGCGGCAAGCGAGCCCACCGACACAAACTTGGTGATGGCGACGGCCACGATAAACATGCCCAGCAGCGATAGGCCAATGGGCCAGTACCAGGCAAGAATCACGCCCAAGCCCACGGCGATACCCTTACCTCCGTGGAAGCTAAGGTAGGGAGAAAAGATGTGTCCCCACACGGCCGCCAGGCAAATGACGCCGAGCATCCAGTCGCCGGCGGCACCGGGAGCCATAATGCTCACGGGGAAGCCGTAGCCCACGCTCGCGATGAGCGGACGGGCGATAAGGACGCAGATGGCGCCCTTAAGGCAGTCGAGCAGCAGCGTGAGCGCGGCCACCTTGGGGCCGGCCACGCGCAGCGCGTTGGTGGTGCCGATGTTGCCGGAGCCCGCCTTGCGGATGTCCGTGTGGTTGAACACGCGACCCAGGATCAGGCCAAACGGAATCGCTCCGATAAAGAACGAGACCACGGCGCAGATGGCGGTCAGAAGAATCGGATTAAGCATCCTTTTGCTCCTTCTTCCTAAAGAAGAGTCGAATGGGCGTGCCGGCAAAATCGAAGGTCGAGCGCATGCGGTTCTCCACGTAGCGCTGGTAGGTGTCGTTGACCAGGTCACTGTGGTTGACGAAGAACGTGAACGTCGGCGGGTTGACGCCCGTCTGGGTCACGTAGTGCATGCGCAGGCGGCGCTTGCCGTCCACCACGGTATGACCGAACTCGCGCAGTTCGGTGAGGAACGTGTTGAGGCGCGAGGTGCTGATCTTTTGCGAACGCGTCTTTTCGGCGGCATCGCCCAGATCTTCTCGACGCTGCGGCCGGTCAGGGCCGAGATGCGCAGGTACTGGGCCCAGGGAGCCATGACGCCCAGACGGCGGTCGATGGTCTCCATGCAGGCCTCGCGCTTGCGATCGTCGTCGAGCAGGTCCCACTTGTTGAGTAGCACCACGATGGCGCAGCCGCGCTCGATGGCCAAGCCCATGACCTTCTGGTCCTGCTCGGTAACGCCCACGGAGGCGTCGACGACGAGCAGCGCCACGTCGGCACGGTCGATGGCGCGCAGGCCGCGGACCATGGAGTAGTACTCGATGTTCTCGTACACGGTGCTCTTTTTGCGAATGCCCGCGGTGTCGACCATGCGGTAGTGCTTGCCGTTGCGCTCCACGACGGTGTCGATGGCGTCGCGCGTGGTGCCGGCGATGTTGGACACGATGGAGCGGTCGGCACCCAGGATGCGGTTGAACAGCGAGGACTTACCGGCGTTAGGACGGCCGATGATGGCGACGTTCAGTGCATCGGGGAACTCATCGGCGACCTCGTCCTCTTCCTCCGGAAGCAGGGCCACGATGTCGTCGAGCAGGTCACCCGTGCCGTGGCCGTGCAGAGCCGAGAGCGGCGTGGGCTCACCGATGCCGAGCGAATAGAACTCCCAGATGCTGTCGTTTTCGCGATCGGGGTTGTCGAGCTTGTTCACCAGCAGAAAGACCGGCTTGTCGCAGCGCTTGAGCATGCGAGCAACCGATTCGTCCTCCTCGGTGACGCCGGTGCGGCCGTCGACCACAAACAGGATGACGGCGGCTTCCTCGGCGGCGGCGAGGGCCTGGTCGCGGATGGACGTGGCAAAGACGTCATCACTCTTGAGCGGCTCGATACCGCCCGTGTCGACGATGGTGAACTCACGGCCGTTCCAGTCGGCCGTGTGATACGAGCGGTCGCGCGTAACGCCGCGGGACTCGTGGACGATGGCGTCCGAGGTCTGGGCCAGGCGGTTAACGAGCGTGGACTTGCCCACGTTGGGGCGTCCGACGACGGCGACGATAGGTTTCATCTGCTCTCCTTTAATGGGTAGGGTCAGCGGAATTAGTAGAGTCGGCAGGCACAATGCCAAGGATGTGCTCCAGGGTATCGAGCAGCTCATGCGGCATGGTCGACACCACATGAACCTCGGCGCCGCGACTGGTAAGGCTTGCGAGTAAATCGCCACGATGATACTCGTCAAGCGTCATGCCGTCAGCGTTGAACATGAGCTTAGGCACAAAGAGCATAACCCCCGACAGGTCCTGCGGCAGCTGCTCCAGGATATCGCTGGCGACGATGAGGCCGGTCACGTCCACGTTGCCGCCAAAGTAGCGGTTCTTGATGGCCGTGACGGTGCCGGAAAGGCCCTGTGGAGACTCCACGAAGCGGGCGACGGTATCGCGTGCGCTGGCGCCCGAAAGACATACCAGGCGCTGGTCGCGGGCAGTCATAGCCTTGCGAACGCGGGCAAGGCGCTCGGCGTCGGCGGCAAGCACGTCGTCGGTCTCGTCCAGATACGAGCGGATCATGCCGATGCCGTCGTAGTACTGCGGGTAACCGTCGTAAAAGTCCGCCTCGGGCGGCTCGATGCCGGCGTCCAGATAGAACTCGTCGCTCATCTGGAACGTGTGGCGGCCAAAGCGCTCGTACGCGCGATCCTGGAAGGGCCGGATCATGGCGATAGTCTCGCGTGCGAGCTCGGGTTTGTCGCTGTAGGACCAGCTAAAACGGTTCTGATGCTTGGTAAAACCGAGCGGCACAATGCCCAGGCTGGTGATTTGCTCGTGCTCCTCGCAAAAGCGCAGAGTCTTTTCCAGCTCCTCGCCGTCGTTCATGCCGGGGCACAAAACGATCTGTGCGTGAATCTCGATGCCGGCGGCCATGATGGCCTCGAGCACGTCCATGCCGCGCTGGGCGTTGCGGCCCATCATGCGGCGGCGGACATCGGGGCTTACGGCATGGACCGACACGTTCATGGGGCTCATATTTCGGTCGATGACGTTTTGCACGTCCTCGTCGGAAAGATTCGTGAGCGTGACAAAGTTGCCCTGCAAAAAGCTCAGGCGGTAATCGTCGTCGCGGATGTAGAGCGTGGAGCGGCCGCCCTTGGGCAGCATGGTCATAAAGCAGAACACACAGGCGTTTACACAGGTACGCATGCCGTCGAAGATGGGACCATCGAACTCTAGGCCCCAGTCCTCGCCGGGAAAGCGGTCAAGCTCGACGGGGGTGACGGTGCCGTCGCGCGGGTCGAAAACCTCCAGCTCGACGGTGTCGTCGTCTGCTTCCCAAAGCCATACGATCATATCGGTCAGCTTCTCGCCATTGACCGTGAGCACGCGCATGCCCGGCTCGATACCCACATCCCATGCGGGCGACTCGGGACGCACGTTCTTAACGAGCGCGCCCTCACCCGGCTCGGGGTCGCGGCTGCGCCCGTAATCGGCCACCTCGGCGGCGTATGCGGGTACGGTCTGGTCCATGATTAGCGGCAAAGCTCCTTGATGCGCGCAACGGCGCGTTCGATGTGTTCTTGCGGGGTGGAGGCACCGGCGGTGATGCCGATGTGGCGCGCGCTGGCAAACCATGCGGCCTCGAGCTCGGAAGCTTCCTCGATGTGGTGCGTGTGCTCGCAGACGTCGGCGCAGATTTGCGCCAGGCGACGGGTGTTGCCCGAATTTTTGCCGCCCACCACGACCATGCAGTCGCAGCGGTTGGCAAGTGTGGCGGCTGCCTGTTGACGCTCACTCGTGGCGGCGCAGATGGTGTTGATCACGCGCAGTTCCTGCACGCGCGGGGTGATGGAGGCCACAACCTCGGCCAGGTTCTGCGCGGTTTGGGTGGTCTGCACAACCAGGCCCACCTTGCCCTTGAGTGACAGCGCGTCCGCATCGTCGGCGCAGCTCACGACCTGCGCGTCATCGCCGGCGTGGCCTAGAATGCCCTCGACCTCGGGATGGCCCGGCTCGCCCACGACGATCACACGGTAGCCCTCGCGCACCAGGCGCTCGGCGGCCACATGAACCTTCTTCACGTAGGGGCAGGTGGCATCGACCACGGTAAGGCCGCGTTCGCGAGCGGCATCGATGACCTGCGGCACCACACCGTGGGCGCGAATGATCACGGTGCCCGATGCGGCATCGTCCAAGGTGTCGGCCAGACCGACGCCTGCCTCGGCGAGCTCACGCACCACGATGGGGTTATGGATGAGCGGACCCAGCGTGTGGACCTGAGTGCTCTCCCCCGCCTGCGGCGCGGCGGCCAGCGCCATGTCGAGCGCGCGCTGTACGCCGTAGCAGGTGCCGGCGTGGGCGGCGATTTCGATGGTGGGGACGACCTCCTCAGTGGCGGCCGCGGCGGTATTCATGACTTCCTTACCCATGGCTAGAACCTGCCCGGATGCTCGTCGCACAGGTCGTCGCGCATGGCGTAGACGCGGTTCATGGCCTCGGACTCAAACCATGCCAGGCGCTCCTTGCGCTTGAGCTCGGCCGGGGCATCGGATAGCAAGATGGCCTTGCCGGCACGGATCCAGCATTTCTTGGGACGCATGAGCTTTTTGCCCTTAGGCGTAATGTCGGACCAGCCACAAATGGCGAGTGGGTTGACGGGCGCCTTGCCCATCTGGGCGATGAGCGCAAAGCCACCGTGGACCTCGGGCTTGATTTCGCGCGAGCGGATGCGCGTACCCTCGGGGAAGATCAGGACGTCCTCGCCGCGCTGCAGCGCATGCTGGGCGGCGCGCAGGCACTTCATATCGGCGGTGCCGCGCTCGACGGGAATGCCACCCACGCGGCTAAAGGCCCAGCGCACAATCTTGCTCTTGGCAAACTCGGACTTAAAAATGGGACGAATGCGGCGGCCCCCAAAGAACAGTGCCGTCTCCACGGCCAGGAGCTCAGCCATCGAGGTGTGGTTGCAGATGACCACGCTGCCGCGGCCTTCCTGACGCTCAAACAGCAGACCGGCGTCCTCGACCTTCCAGCGCCACATGAGCTTGGAGAAGACCCACAGGATGCCCATGACCACGACGACGGTGCCGCGGATGAGCGCCGGGAACTCGGCGTACGGGGCGTTATAGTAATCCTCGGGCGTCTGTTTAAACAGGCGCATGGGCTACCTCCTTTGGTTGATGAGGTCCTCAATTATCGAGACGACCTCGTCGATGGTGTGGGCGGTGGAGTCGACGTGCACCGCGTCCTCGGCGGGCACGAGCGGCGCGACCTCGCGGCTGCTGTCGAGTTTGTCGCGCTGCTTGAGGGCGTCGAGGGTCTCGTCGACCTCGGCCTCGAGCTGCTCGGTGGTGAGCGGCTGAGCGTCGTTTTGGTGGCGCTGCAGCACGCGGCGACGGGCGCGTTCGCGCGGGTCGGCGGTCAGGAACACCTTGACCTGCGCGTTGGGGAATACGACGGTGCCAATATCGCGACCCTCGGCCACGATATCGCGGTCCTCGGCTGCGCGGCGCTGATGGATGAGCATGGCGGCGCGCACGCCCGGGTAGGCCGAGACCTTGGAGACGTTGGCGTCCACCTGCGGGGTGCGGATGGCAGCCGATGCGTCCTGGCCGTCGATGGTCAGGCGCGTGTCCTCGCCGGTGCTGTTGGTAAAGCGGATCTCAATCTGCTCGGCGAGGGCGTCGATGGCCGCCTCGTCGTCCAGGTCGATGCCGCGGTCGAGCGCGGCGAAGGTGACGGCGCGATACATGGCGCCCGTGTCGAGCTTGTTAAAGCCCAGCTGGCGGGCGATCTCCTTGGCGATGGTGGACTTGCCGGAACCGGCGGGGCCG
>CABUMZ010000048.1 GCA_902492825.1 uncultured Collinsella sp. | reverse complement strand
GCCGGCCGCATGGTCATGGGATCCATGGCTGCCGCCAAGGACGCGCAGGAGGCCAAGGTCGCCGGCGACGAGGGGACCTTTGCCGCCAAGATGGCCGAGTCCAACGAGATCCGCAAGCAGGCATACGCCAAGCTGCACCACGACATGCAGCACTTTGTGAACGAGGCGAGCGTGGAGCAGCTCACCCAGATCAAGGAGGCCATCGCCGCCTCGGCCGCTCGCGCGCAGCAGGCCGGCATCGACGCCATCGAGGTCCACGGCGACCGTCTGGTGGGTTCGCTGTGCTCGGCCATCCTCAACCAGCGCACCGACGAGTACGGTGGCTCGTTCGAGAACCGTGTTCGCTATGCGCTCGAGGTCGTCGCCGCCATTAAGGAAGCCGCACCGCAGCTGATGGTGGAGTACAAGCTCCCCGTGATCATGGAGAACCCCGACGGCACGCCGCGCGGCAAGGGCGGCCTGCAGCCCGACGAGGCCTGCGAGTTCGCCAAGCTGCTCGAGGGCGCCGGCATTGACATGATCCAGGTCGCGCAGGCAAACCACACTGGCAACATGGGCGACACCATTCCGCCCATGGGCGCCATGCCCTACAACTGGACGCTGCCGGTGGCTGAGCGTGTCAAGGCCCTGGTCTCCGTGCCGGTGGCGACCGTCGGCCGTGTTGTCTCGGTCGACGCCGGCGAGAAGATTCTGGAAGACGGCGCGGCCGACATCATCGCCTATGGCCGCTCGCTCATGTGCGACCCCGACATTGCGCTGAAGGCCGCCACGGGCGAGCCCATTCGCGAGTGCCTCAACTGCAACAAGGGCTGCGTCGACGCGATTCAAAACCGCAAGTACATCTCGTGCGTGCTCAATGCCGAGAACGGTGACGAGGCGACCATCGCCATTAAGCCGGGCGAGGGCGATAAGAAGATCGCCGTGGTGGGCGGCGGCATTGCCGGCTTGGAGGCCGCACGCGTGGCGGCCAAGCGCGGCTACGATGTGACCGTCTATGAGGCGAACGATCATCTGGGCGGCCAGATTGTGCTGGCGGCTGCGCCCCCGCGCAAGGATGAGATCATGCGCTCCGTCGAGTACTACGAGAAGATTCTGCCTGGCCTGGGCGTGAAGGTCGAGCTCAACCATATCGCTACCGCTGAGGACCTCAACGCCGCTGACGCCGCGATTGTGGCCGTGGGCGCGCACGACGTGGTCATCCCCGTTCCGGGCGCTAACTCGGAGAAGGTCGTCTCGAGCTGGGACGTGCTGGCCGGCAAGGTGGAGCTTACGGGCCGCGTCGCCGTTATTGGCGGTGGCCTGGTGGGCACCGAGACTGCCGAGTACCTGCTGCAGCACGGCTGCGAAGTGGCGATCGTCGAGATGCTCGACAAGATTGCCGCGGGCGAGTCCGAGACCATTCTGCCGCTGATTATGGGCGACTTTGCAGAGCATAACGTGGAGCAGCACGTGAAGACCCGCCTGACCGCCATTACCGACGAGGGCGTGGAGGCTGTTCGCACCACCGAGGACGGCGCCGAGGAGCCGGTGAAGATCGCCTGCGATTACGTGGTGATGGCCGTGGGCTCCAAGGCCAACGCGTTTGACCTGGACGGCGTGACGGTGCCCGTGACCTGCGTGGGCGACTGCTCGGGCGAGCGCACCGCCGACATCGCGAGCGCCATTCGCACGGCATATCACGCGGCCAACGAGCTGTAGGTAACTTCGCGGCCAGGCGGGGCGGTAGCACGGATCTGCCTCGCCCGACTGCGTCCCATGGGGTGTCAACCGGGGCGGGGTCTGCAAGCGCAGCAGGTCCCGCCCTTTTTGTTTTGCTCCGGTGGAGGGCAGTGCGCGGTAATCATGAGGAGTGAGGACATCTACTACCTTGCAGGCCGCTCAAAATTATTGGGGGAGGGGTTAATAATTATATCCTCTATACCAAAAGACATAAAGAGATGCCAATTTTGGTGACAAGCGAATGACGATTAGCTGCGAGTCAGCTACCAGCGTAAATAATCGATAAAGAAACGTCGTAAATTGGTGCCAAATGCCCAGATAACGCCGCGTCTATTTAAATTAACTGTTTTGAGCAAACAGCAAAATGCTACTATCTAACATGCACGTAAGAAAGCAGATTAACGGTTAAGGCTAAGAAGTGGCAGGTATGTCGGAAGCAACTAGGACTCGCACGCATGCGCCCGAGGTTAGGCAGCGTGCCGTCGAGGTCCTCCAAGAGGGGGTCGGTCATCGCGCCCTCGCCGCGGAGCTCGGCATTCCCCAGGCCACGGCTCGTCAGTGGGCCCGCGCGTATGCCGTGGGCGGTGCCGACGCCGTGCTCAATGCGGGCGCTTGTCATCACACCTATTCGTACGACGTAAAGCTCGCCGTGGTTAAGGACCGTCTGGAAAACGGCCTGACGGTTCGCGAGGCCATGATCAAGTACAAGATTCCCAGCGAGTCTTCGGTCAAGGCTTGGTGCCGCCAGTACCGCGAGAGCGGTGAGTCCGCACTGGTCGATAAGCCGCGCGGTCGCAAGCCGCGCGTTAAGCAGGCAGAGTAGCAAGAGGGTGCGCCCACAGGGGCGCATTTTTCTTGCCGCGCCAACTATTTGGACCGTCGCGAGCCTATCGGGATATCCTCCAGCGTGGCCAATCAACCGCGCGCAGTGGCCCGCGCGCCTGTCGCTGCGATAGGTGGAGCGTCACCCCTCTGCTCCAATGCGGACAGACTCCTTACCCCGTACGCCTAAAACTCCCCAGTTGACCGAAAACCCGCCGCTGCTACTCCTCAATTGAGCTATAACGTTAAACAATTGCAGCGTTTTTGCATGGGGGAGTGATGGTATGACGCTACTGTATTTCCTTACCCTGTTTCCGCTGGTACCGGCGCTGGGCATGCTGCTCGCGCGCGGTGACCGCGCCCGCGATGCGGTGGGGCTCATAGGTTCCGGCATTATTATGGCGGTGACAGTTGTAGTCGCCGTCATGTTTTTTGGCACGGGTCCGCAGAGCTTTGAGGTTGCCCCCGGCACCTCGCATGTGCTCTCGATCATCAGCTCCGTCATCGACATAATTCTGTGCGCCGTCATCCTGTACAACGCGTTCAAATACAGGAACGCGCTTACCACGGTGCTCGGCGTAGTCCAGCTGGTGGGTTCGCTCGCCTTTGCAGCCATGACGCTGCCCGCGGCCGAAGCCGTCACGGCGACGCCGCTCTATCTGGATTACATGAGTGTAATCATGGTCCTCGCCGTCGGCATTGTCGGTAGCCTTATCTGTATCTACGCCTTGGGCTACATGAAGGATTTCCAAGCGCACGACGAGCACGAGGCCGCGCTGCGCGGGCAGACCGCGCCCGACCGTCGCCCGCAGTTCCTGGCGCTTATGTTCCTGTTCCTCTCGGCCATGTTCGTCATCGTGACGAGCGACAACCTTGAGTGGCTGTTCTGCGGCTGGGAAATCACCACCGTGTGCTCGTTCCTCATGATTGGCTACACGCGCACGCCCGAGGCCATTAAAAACGCCTTCACCCAGATCATCCTGAACATGCTGGGCGGCATCGCGTTTTTGGCGGGCCTTATGTTCCTGCACGTCAACGGCATGCCGTTGACCATCTCGGGCATGATCGAGCTTTCCGGCGCCGGAACCGCGCAATCCGCGCTGCTGGTGATGCCGGTCGTTCTGCTGTCGCTCGCCGCACTCACCAAGGCCGCACAGATGCCGTTCCACACTTGGCTGTTGGGTGCCATGGTTGCCCCCACGCCCACGAGCGCCCTGCTGCACTCGTCCACCATGGTCAAGGCCGGCGTGTTCCTGATGGTCAAGCTGAGCCCGCTCTATGCCATCTATCCCGTGACCGGCTTTATGGTCACGAGTGTGGGTGCCATCACGTTTTTGCTCGCTGCCCTCATGGCCATCTCGCAGAGTAACGCCAAGCGCGTGCTCGCGTACTCCACCATCTCCAACCTGGGCCTCATCAGTGCCTGCCTGGGTGTCGGCGCGCCCGAGGCCGTGTGGGCCGCCATCTTTCTGATCCTGTTCCATACGGTGGCAAAGTCGCTGCTGTTCCTGTGCGTCGGCACGGCCGAGCATCACATCGGCAGCCGCAATATCGAGGACATGGACGGTCTGTTCAGCCGCATGCCGCACCTGACGCGTCTGATGATGCTGGGCATTATGGGCATGTTTGTGGCGCCGTTTGGCATGCTCGTGTCCAAGTGGGGCGCCCTGGTGGCGTTCGCGCAGACCGGCAACGTGCTCATGATCATGGTGCTTGCCTTTGGCTCGGCCGCGACGTTTTACTTCTGGGGTAAGTGGCTCGCCAAGCTTTCGGGCGTCGACCCCACGGCTCAAAACGTTGAGGTCAATGTCCATAAGACCGAATGGATGGCCCTCAACACCATCGCCGCGCTGCTGATTCTGTGCTGTGTGGCGTTCCCGGTTATCTCGAGCGGCCTGGTGTCGCCTTACTTGGCCATGGTGTTTGGCCGCGTGCCGTACGTTATTGGCAAGGACGCCATGTATCTGATGGTGGTTATCGTGGCGTTTATCGCCGTGGTGCTGCTGACGTCGTTCCGCGTGAGCAACAAACCGCATGTAAACGTATATCTTTCGGGTGTGGGAACCGACAATTACCGCCATTTCCGTGGCTCGATGGGACACGAGGTGAAGGCCGAAAAGCGCAATTGGTACTCGGAGGACGCCCTTGGCGAGAAGCGTATTGGCCCCGCGGGTAGCGTCGTGTGCTGCAGCATTATCTTGTTTGCGCTGCTGTGTTGCGCGTGGATTGGGCCCGAGAGGCTTGCTATGAGCGCGCCCTCGGTGTTGCGCGGCAAGTATTTTGAAGGTTCGGGCGTCGTGGGCATATTTATTGGCACCGTGGCGTTTGCCCTGCTGGCGCCGCTTGTGGGTGGCATGATCGACGGCATCGACCGCAAGCTGTCCGCCCGCATGCAGGGCCGCGTGGGCCCGCGCCTGCTGCAGCCCTTCTACGACGTTGCCAAGCTGCTGCGCAAGGCCCCCGCCAGCGTAAACACCATGGACGATACCTATATGGCGTGCGCGCTCATCTTTACCGTGGTGGGCGGCGGCATCTTTGTGTCGGGCTCTAACACGCTACTGTGCGCTTTTATGGTGACGCTCGCCGCGATCTTTGTGGTGCTGGCGTCCGCCTCGACGCAAAGCCCGTTTGCCCAGGTTGGCGCCGATCGTGAGTTACTGCAGGTTATGAGTTACGAGCCCGCCGTTTTGCTGATGAGCGTGGGCCTGTACCTTGCCACCGACAGCTTTGATTCCATCGCCGTGACGGGGCAGTCGGTCCCCATCATCGTGCACAGCGCGCCCATTTTCCTCGCGTTGCTCGCGGTGCTTACCATCAAGCTGCGCAAGTCGCCGTTTGACCTTTCGTACTCGCATCATGCGCATCAGGAGATCGTCCAGGGCGTCGCCACCGAGATGAGCGGCGGCACGCTGGCCAAGATGACCCTTATGCACTGGTGCGAGACCGTGCTGTTTTTGATGTGGGTGGGCATGTTCTTTGTCTGGGACAACCCCGTGAGCTGGGTTGTAGCCCTGGTCGTGATGGCCGCGACGTATTTTGTCGAGGTCCTGATCGACAACACCTTCGCACGCAGCACCTGGCGCAGCTGCTTTAGGCTCGGATGGGGCGTGGCGCTGGTGTTTGGCCTGCTCAACCTTATGCCCATCCTCGTCGACGTGTTTATTTAGGAGGCGGCATCCATGGATCATAAAATGTCGCGCTCGCCGTGGGTCATTCATTACGACGGCTCGAGCTGCAACGGATGCGATATCGAGGTGCTGGCCTCGCTCACGCCGCTGTTCGATGCGGAGCGCTTTGGCGTGGTCAACACCGGCAACCCCAAGCATGCGGATATCTTTTTGGTGACGGGGTCGGTCAATGCCCAGAACCTGCCCGTCGTGCGCCAGATCTACAGCCAGATGCTCGAGCCCAAGTGCGTGGTGGCGTGCGGCATTTGCGCGTGTTCGGGCGGCGTATTCCGCGATGCCTATAACGTGATCGGCGGCGTGGACCGCGCGATTCCCGTGGACGTGTATGCGCCCGGGTGCGCCATTCGTCCCGAGACCGTGATCGATGCCATCGTGGAGGCGTGCGGCATCCTTGATCAGAAGGAGGCCGTGATGCGCGCCGGCGGTGACCCGCTTACCGTGGGCGGCGCTGCTACCTGGGATGGCGGCGTCGAGTTGGGCGAGGACGGGTTCGTGGCTGCAGCTGGGGCCGGGGCTGACGGTGCCGGTGACGCGCCTGCCGAGAAACCCGCAGCGCCCGTCGCTGCAAAGGAGGCCGAGTAATGCAAAAGGCTATCTATGCCACCGTTGGGATCGACGAGCTTCTGTCGCATGTCCAGGCGCTCAAGGGCGTCGGCGCGCGCTTTGTGCAGATGCATGCCGAGCGCTGTGTGGACGACGGATCGTATCGCCTGGTCTATACGTTTATCAACGTCCGCGCTGCTCAGGAGAATATTGCGCAGGACGGCAGCTATGCGATCGAGAACCTGGTGGTTGAGGGAATTGATCAGTATCAGATTCCGTCCATCAGCTCGTACTATCCGGCGGTATTTCCGTTTGAGAACGAAGCGCACGACCTGTTTGGGCTTGCCATCACCGACATGCAGATCGACTTTAAGGGCTTTTTCTACCAGGTCTCGACTGCCGAACCCATGAGCGTTATCACGCCCGAGGTGAAGGCCGCACGCGAGAAGGCCATGAAGGTCCGTGCCGCCGCCGAGGCCAAGGCGCGCAAAGCCGCGGCCGAAAAGGCCGCCGCGGCTGCGGCTGCTGCAGGGGAGGGTGCTGCGAGCGCCGGCGACGCCGCGGGCGCCGCTGCTCAGCCCGCTGCGGCTGCCGGCTCCGATGCTCAGCACGATGAGGCCGCTGCGAAGGCCGCGCTCAAGGCTGCCGAGATGGAGGCAAAGCTCGCCGCCATGGATCCCGAGAAAGCGGCCAAGGTCCGCGCGGCGCTTGCCGCTAAGGCCGCCCGCGACAAGCAGAAAAAGGAGGCGTAAGGTCCATGGCACATCGCTCCGTTATTCCGTTTGGCCCGCAGCACCCGGTGCTGCCCGAGCCGCTTCATCTGGACCTGGTGATCGAGGACGACCGCGTCATCGAGGCAATTCCGCAGATCGGCTTTGTTCACCGCGGACTCGAGAAGCTCACCGAAAAGCGCGATATGCACCAGTTTGGCTACATCGCTGAGCGCATCTGTGGCATTTGCGCCGTGGGTCACAGCTATGGCTATGCCAGCGCCTGCGAGCGCATGCTCGACATCGAGGTGCCCGGCCGCGTGCAGTATATCCGCACCATTCTGCACGAGCTTTCGCGCATCCACTCGCATCTGCTGTGGCTGGGCCTGCTCGCCGATGCCTTTGGCTTCGAGGCACTGTTCTATCGTTCGTGGACTCTGCGCGAGCAGATTCTCAAGATCTTTGAGAGCACTTGCGGCGGCCGCGTGATTCTGTCGATTAACGAGATCGGTGGCCTTAAGCACGATATCGGGGACTCCGAGCTGGCGGGTATTGTCCAGACGCTCGATGCCATGCGTCCCGACTACGAGACCCTGGTGCATACGTTTTTGGACGACAACAGCTGCGGCGAACGCCTGCATGGCGTGGGCGTGATCAGCAAGAAAGACGCGCTGGAGCTTTCGATGGTCGGTCCGTTTGGGCGCGCCTCGGGCGTGGACTACGACGTGCGCATGTTTGGCGACGGCGCCTATGCTGATCTGGCTGCGTTCGAGCCCATCGTTGCTACCGATGGCGACTGCTATGCCCGCTGTCAGGTGCGTTGTGCCGAGGTCACGCAGGCCATGGACATCATTAAGGAGCTTGTGGGCAAGATTCCGCACGACGGGATCGGCGGGCGCACCAAGCTTACGCCGGCCGACGGCGCACGCGGCGAGGTTGTGATTGAGCAGCCGCGCGGCGAGGCGTATTACTATGTGCGCGGCAACGGCACCAAGAATCTGGACCGTTTTCGCGTGCGCACGCCGACGTCGCAGAACCTGGCGGGTCTGACGCATGCGCTGCAGGGCGTGCTCCTTGCCAACGTGCCCATGATTATCCTGACCATCGACCCCTGCATTAGCTGCACGGAAAGGTAGGCGCGGCATGAGTTTACTGACATTTGCCAAGACGGCCTTGGGTTCTATGGTCAAGCAGCCGGTAACGGTGTGCTATCCGCAGGAGAAGCTCGCGGTACCCGAGCGCTTGCGTGGACATATCGTTAACGACATGGACGTGTGCATTTGCTGCGGCATGTGCGCGCGTCGCTGCCCGGCGGGCGCGCTCGCGGTCGATCGCAAGGGTGGTACCTGGTCGATTGATCCGTACGCTTGCGTGGTGTGCGGCGAGTGCATCGAGAGCTGCCGCAAACACTGCCTGACTATGGACACCTCCCGCACTCCAGTCGCAGCGGACAAGACTCCCACAGTAGAAACCAAGCCGGAATAGCGCTGGAATAGGGGCCGGTGGGGCAAAAATGCCCCACCGGCCCCGCGCTTAAACGCGCGGTTGTGCCGTCGCGAACAAAACTATGCCGGATTACGGGGCTGGATAGCGAATCTCCGACCATACAGAAAATCGCAAAAACAAAACCGCAGGTAGACTGCTTGCCGTTTTTCAAAAAAGGCTGTATGGATGAGGACTCCGACTTTAGCCCCGTAATCCGGCATAGTTTTGAAATAGCACCATATCCGTAGCAGCCCTTGATCTCCCGTGGACAGAGGGAAACGGATCATTTTTGCCTTGTGAGGGCTGCCGCGTGACCCGTCTGCCACGAAATAGGCCCATCTACTACGTTTGGGTGGCTACCCTCAACCACGGCGAAAAACGCGAAAAGAAAACCGCAGGTAGAACGCCTGCGATTTTGCATGAAACGCGATTGTGGTCGGGGGTACCGGACTAAACGTAGTAGATAGGCTCATTTCGTGGCGAGCGCCGTCGACTGCTCCCTCGGGGATGGAGGAAAACGGGCCCTTTTGCCCCGTCCATCTTGAGTCGCACCCGTTTTCCTGCGAAAACGCCGTGTCTCAACTTTGGTGAGACATTTGTCTCACGCCAAAAACCGAATCTGGAACATGTGTCACCTGCCCAAATTGTGTCTCATTTCGTAACTTTAGGCTGTTGCAAGGTCTGAGACCGCGAGAAGGGAGACGCGATGAGTAAGTACACGAGGGGTCTCTTGGCGGTGATACTGGCCGTGGTGCTGGTGTTGCCGGCTGCAGCATTTGCCATGCTGCCCGAGGCCAACGCCAGGTCCAGCACCGGAATGGACGGACCGACGGTGAGCGGAAAGATAGTCGACCCTGACACCACCGGCCGCTGGCAGTACTGGGCGTCGGGCGGCGAGCAGGACCTGACGACACGTTATGTAGGCCGAATCTGGACGGACAAGACGGTCGAGCCAGCGCAGGACGAAAAGTCCGACTTTGTGACGACGCTCTCCACGATGTCTTCGACTTCTGACACAACGTCGCTGGTCACTAAACCGCTCGATATCGTGATGGTGCTTGATGCCTCCGGGTCGATGGATAATGACATGGGTGACAGCGATTCGACCAAACGCATCGACGCACTCAAGGCAGCTGCCAGTTCCTTTATCGACACCATCGCCGAGCAAAACAAGAGCATTAAAGATACGAATAAGCGGCATCAGGTTGCCATCGTTAAGTTTTCGGGTGCAAAGAAAAACAAGATCGGCAACGATACGTATCGCGATCGTCAGGGATACACGCACAACTACTCGCAGACCATGAAGAGCCTGACGCCGTGTGTTGATAGCGCTGCGACGGAACTTAAGAATACGGTCGGCTACATCGAACCTGCCGGTGCCACGCGGGCTGATTACGGCCTTGAACTTGCTCGCGACATGTCGGGTCGCGAGGATGCCCAGAAGGTAGTTGTGTTCTTTACGGACGGCACGCCCACAGACGTCAGCAACTTTAACCCTACGGTTGCCAATAATGCCATAGTCGCCGCCAAGAAAATGAAGGGGAAAGGCGCTACGGTCTACACCATCGGCATCTTTGATGATGCGAATCCCGCTGACGAGCCTACGAACTACTGGACGAGCGACGAAAACAAGTTCATGCACGCCGTGTCGAGCAACTATCCAAACGCCACGTCCTACACAACCAATGAGCTTGGTAAGCGCACCGAGAATTCCGATTTCTACAAGGCTGCGTCGAATGCCGATGAGCTCAAGAAGGTGTTTGATGATATCTCGAGCTCTATCACCTCGGGCAAGGGCTCTCCCACTCAGATCGAGGATGGTTACGACGAGAGCAAGTCCGGCTACATCACCTTCAGTGATGAGCTGGGCGACTTTATGCAGGTCGATACGTTTGTCAGCGCTCAGATTAATGGCGTCCCCTTTGATGAAGTGACCAAGACAACCAAGGGCAATACGGACACGTACGAGTTTTCGGGCGTGGCCAAGGACCTGGTCATCACCGTCGAGCGCTCTGCCAATGCGCAGCAGGGCGATATCGTGACGGTTAAGATCCCCGCATCGCTGATTCCGCTGATCCGCTATCACGTGGACATGGAAAACGGGATCTTTGAGCGCACGTCGCTCAATGACATCAAGCCTATTCAGATTAAATACACCTCGAGCGTCACGCAACAACCTGTTTACGCCCGATAAGGTGCTCAAGAAGTATATCGATGACCACAAGGACGCCGACAACCAGACGGTCTACTTCCTGGCCAACAAGTGGTCGGGCGGCGAGCTGGGCGATGTTGTCGCCGAGTTTGAGCCCGCCGATACCAACAGCTACTATTACTTCCAAAAAATCACGCCTATCTACACGGACAAGGAATGCACCCAGCGCGCGACGGTAAAGCCGCAGGGCAACGACGTCTATTACTACAAGGACGAGTTTGTGGCGATGGGCGCAAACGGCAAGCCGAAGGACGACTATGCCGTTGTGGAGTTTGAGGGGCACGAGATCGCCAGCTACGACGGCGCTCTGGTCAAAGATGACGGCTATTGGTCCTTTAATAAGGGAACCGCGCGCTTGGCCTATATCGACCAGCTGCATACCACCAAGGACGATGTGGAGGTGAATGGTAACAAGACCGAGACCGCGCGCGACGTGCTTAACCCCAGGTGGAATGACCTTTCCTCCGTTGCGACTTCCACGCACGTGCATTCGCACCTGGGCAACAACGGCAAGATTATCTTTAGCCTTGCAACCAAGCCGACAACGGTGGATACCAAGACTGACTTTGGTCTGACCAAGGTGCTCGAGGGCCGCAAGTGGGCGGATACGGATGCGTTTGAGTTTGAGCTCTCCGCGACGTCCGACAACAATGCCCCGATGCCCGACCCCGCGACCGTAACTGTGACCAATGCCGATCTCGACAAGGGCAAGGCAGCCATTAACTTTGGCAAGATTACTTATGCCGAGCCGGGCGAGTACACCTATGAGGTCCGCGAGGTCAAGGGCGACGCCGGTGGCATTACCTACAGCAAGAACGTTGCCACGTTCAAGGTGGCTGTGACGGTTAACGCCAAGGGTGAGCTTAAGGCCGACGTTGAAAAGACCTCGGGTGAGACTAAGTTCACGAACATCTATAGCGCCAAGACGGAAACCCCGCTGACTCTTGAGGCTACCAAGACGCTCACGGGGCGCCTGATGGCCGATGACGAATTTAAGTTTGCGCTGAGCTATGCGGGGCACGACGAGGTTCTGCTGGATGCAACCAACAAGGGTGGCAAGGTTGAGTTCGGTCCGCTGACGTACACGACCGAGTCGCTTGCCAAGCTGGTCGAGGAAGACAAGGCGTCGTTTGACGCTAGCTCAGACAAGCCCACGTGGACCATTCGCTACATTGCTGCCGAGCAGACCGGCGAGCTGCCTGCGGGCGTGAGCACTACCACGGCGGCAATTGACGCATATGTGACCGTTGTCGACAACGGCGATGGTACCCTGACGGCGACGGCTGTCTACGGCGATGCCGGCAACGAGTTTGTGAACGCCTACACTGCCGCGCCTGTCGAGGTATCGCTTGTGGGCAAGAAGAATCTGCAGGTTCCTGATGGCCTGACCCCGGCTGACATTGCCGGCAAGTTCACCTTTACCGTGACCGGTGAAGAGGGCGCACCCATGCCCACGAACGCGAGCGCGACCAATGATGCCAAGGGCAAGGTCGACTTTGGCAAGATTACCTTTACGCTCGACGACCTTAACAAGGCTCTGGGCGAGAAGCCCGAGAAGCGCGAGCACACCTTTACCTACACCGTGACTGAATCCGGCGAGGTCGCTGGCGTGACCAACGACGCCAAGC
>CABUMZ010000047.1 GCA_902492825.1 uncultured Collinsella sp. | reverse complement strand
TCCGCAACACCGTGATCATCATGACGTCTAACGTGGGCGCCCGCGAGATTGCGCAGGATGCAAGCGTTGGCTTTGGCACCACCGGCGAGCAGGGCCTCACCTCGAGTGAGATCCGCGGCCGCGCGATGGGCGAGCTCAAGCGCCTGTTCCGCCCTGAGCTGCTCAACCGTATCGACGACATTGTGGTGTTCCAGAAGCTCTCGGGCGAGAATCTCACCAAGATCGCGCACCTGCTGGTGGACGATCTGCGTCAGCGTTTGATTGCCAACGGTATGAACATCAAGCTCACCGATGCGGCCTATGACAAGATCGTGGCCGAGGGTACCGACCTCACCAACGGTGCGCGTCCGCTGCGCCGTGCTATTCAAAAGCTCATCGAGGACCCGCTGTCCGAGGAGCTTCTGGCCGGCGAGTGGGGCGAGGGCGATACCGTCCTGTGCGACGTGGCCGATGGCAAGTTTGTCTTTGGCCACGGCACGGGCGAGATCCCGGCACCGCGTCCGGCGGGCACGCTCGGTGGCGATACCGCCCCGGCGGCACCGCACACCGGCAACGCCGCGCCCGTGAGCGGCGGCGTGACCTCGGGCCCCGGCGGCATGATGCAAGCCGGTTCCGGCGCGCTGTAGGGATTAAACATACCTTGTATAACGGGGGCGTTTCCGATAAGGAGGCGCCCCCGTTTCTATTGAAATGTGCTTCAATCTGCCGTGCTATACTAAAATTGAGACTCAGTATAGCAAAGGAGTTGATATGCCTACATCAATACTCGACACGCGGCCAGTTCAGATGAACGTGCGTATAGATCGCCAGCTCAAAGAGGCAGGAGACGCCGTACTGACTCATATTGGCATGACGCCGTCACAAGCTGTGAGGGAGCTGTGGCAGTACTTGACCGAGAACGGTCATATGCCCGTCGCAAAAAAGAATGATGACGAAGTCCTGCCTGACGACATACGATCGAAGGCGAGTTCGTCCCGCGTCTCGGAAGGGGCTGCGTTAATTTCGAATTTTTATGAGCGGTTCTCGATTCAGAGGCCGAGCCCCGATGAAGCCTTTGATTACGACGAGTTATACGATCAAATGATGATCGAGAGATTCAGCGATTGGATCGAATTATGAGCGGCGTCGGAACGAAACGTGTGCTCAAGCTGTTGATCGACACGAACGTCTGGCTAGATTACTTTCTCGCTCGTACGAATGCGACCAGGCCGATAGTCGAGCTCCTTTCTCGCGCGGCGGAAGCGGAGGATATCGTCCTCTTCTCGTCCTCCCTGTCTGTCAAAGACGTCTATTACATTCTGGGAAGGACGATGAAGGCCGACGCCCGCCGTGAGGGGGCTCTCACTCCCGAAGCCATCGCCGGTGCCGACGAGACAGCGTGGGCGTGCGTTCGCCTGATTCGGCAAAAGTCGATTATTGCCTCGGTCGGTGCAGACGAGGTCTTCGACTCCTTTGTGTTCAAGTATCATCACAACGACTTTGAGGACGACCTGATGCTGGGCGTCGCCAATCGCATTGATGCCGATTACGTCGTGACAGAGGACAAAAATCTCATCAAACATACCAATGGTGTATGCATTAATGTTCAACAGGCGTTGAAGTTGGTTGAAGGGTCCAACGTCCCTTCGGCACGGCCCGTCTAACATGCTTTATCTTGATAAAGTGGCGTTTCCTTGCCGTTAGCCGATGATGCGAGGGCGCTCGGCGTTTTCGACTGGTTTATGCACGCAAAGTCTGGGAATATACAAGTCGCATGTCTTACTGTCTAACCAGTTGCGCCAAGGAGGCACCATGGACTACAAGATTACCGGCTACGAGCCCGCCCAGCTGTTCCATTTCTTTGAGGAGGTCAGCGCGATCCCCCGTGGGTCTGGCAACGAGAAGGGCATCAGCGATTTCCTGGTCGCGTTTGCCAAGGAGCGCGGTCTCGATGTGTATCAGGACGAGGTCTACAACGTTATCATTCGCAAGCCCGCATCTGCCGGTGCCGAGAATGCCCCGACCGTGATGCTGCAGGGCCACATCGACATGGTGTGCGACAAGCTGGGCTCCGTTGAGCACGACTTTACGACTGATGGTATCGACCTGGTCGTCAAGGACGGCGTCCTCACCGCTAACGGCACCACTCTGGGCGCCGACAACGGTATTGCCGTCGCTCTGATGCTCACTGTTCTCGATGACGATTCGATCGTTCACCCCGCCCTCGAGTGCGTATTCACCACCGACGAGGAGACTGGCCTGGTCGGCGCCGAGACGCTCGACAAGTCCCAGATTAGCGCCCGCACCATGATTAACCTTGACTCCGAGGAAGAGGGCGTTGCTACCGTCAGCTGCGCCGGCGGTGTCGTCGTTACCTACACCTGCCCCATCGTGCGCGAGCACAAGACCGGTAGCACCCTCACGCTCGACATCTCCGGCCTGCTGGGCGGCCACTCCGGCAGCGATATCAACCTGGAGCGCGGCAACGGCAACCTCATCATGGCCCGCATCATCGACCGCCTGATGGTTGCCGGCGAGCCCGCCATCGTTAGCTTTAACGGCGGCACCAAGGACAACGCCATCAACCGTGAGTGCAAGGCTGTTCTGGTCTACGCCGACCACGCTGCCGCCGAGGCCGCGGCCCAGATCGCAAAGGGCATCATCGCCGACGTTACTGCCGAGCTCGAGGTCTT
Source organism: uncultured Collinsella sp. (assembly GCA_902492825.1). Lineage (GTDB taxonomy): Bacteria > Actinomycetota > Coriobacteriia > Coriobacteriales > Coriobacteriaceae > Collinsella. The sequence continues at coordinate 9,731 of CABUMZ010000047.1, read as the reverse complement.
CGACCCCGGCTTTACCTGCACGGTTGAGATTGCCGACAACACTGAGGTCGAGGCCATGGACGAGAAGTCCGCACTTGCCCTTATTCGCGCTCTGCGTCTTGCCCCCAACGGTGTGATCCGCCGCAACGTCGCCACCGACGGCTCCGTCGAGGTTTCCTCCAACATCGGCGTGGTTGCCACCTCTGACGACCAGGTCAAGATCATGCTGTCCCCGCGCTCCTCGATCACCTCGCTGCAGAACGAGTTCAAGGACCGCCTGCAGACGCTGGCCGATGTCCTGGGATTCGACGCCAAGTTTGAGTTCGAGTATCCCGGCTGGAGCTATGCCGAGCATTCGCCGGTCCGCGACATCTTTGTCGAGAGCTATCGCGAGCTCTTTGGCTCCGAGCTACGAATCGAGTCCATTCACGCCGGCCTTGAGTGCGGTCTGTTTGCCGAGGCCCTGCACGGCCTGGATGCCATCGCCGTGGGCCCGACGCTCTCCGATGTCCACACCCCGGACGAGAGCATGGAGCTCGCTTCTGCCGAGCGCTTCTACGAGCTGCTCATCGACGTCCTCAAGCGCCTCGCTGCGTAAAGGTTGCGCTAACGGCAGTCCGAGCCACGTGCTAGCGGATTGCAAATGACATTACGAGAGGGGGCACCCGGTCTTTGCGACAGGTGCCCCCTCTCTTCTTTTGGGAAATGGGAAATTGCGGGCGTCTAGCCCATATCCGCCTTGATGAGGTCGAGGGTGCGCTGGCAGTTTTCGCGGACGGGGCCGAGCATATGCTCGCGCAGGTCCGCCATGCCGGGCAGGTCGGCGTATTCGTCCATGACCTCTTCCATGCAAATGGGTACCTCGTAGGCGAGGTCCATCATGGTCGCAAAGCAAAACTTCTCGGATAGCCCGGCATCGGTGAGCGCCGCCTCCAGCGCGGGGTCGCCCATACCGTGGTATCGGCGAATTGCGTTGGGTCCGATGCGCCCCACACGGTTCTCGCCGCCAACGCTCATGGCGAGGCGCGCTTTTCGCCGCATACGTTCGTATGCTAAGCCCGATGCGGCATCGTACATGGGTGCGAGCGCCGCGTTTGTGCCTTTGCCAAGGATGAGCGAGTAGTTTTTAGCGTGTGCGTCAGGCGCTCCGATAATGGCGTTATAGAACAACATATAGGTAAAAAGCACAAGATTCATGTGGTGGGGGACTGTGTTAATCAGTCGTTCTTGGATGTCTCGTGTAGTTGGTCCTCCGTCGGCGGTGTATTTCTGGCTTGGCAATACACCGAGCGCCTGGCAAAAGTCCTCCTGATGCAGCCTTTCGATATTTCCGCTGCTATTGACCATTCTGTCGTACCGTTCAACGACGAGCGCGGCTTCGTCTTCAAATGTGCAATAGGAGGCGTTGGCAGTTGGAATGCCAACACGCCGAGCCGTTTTCATGCAGACGAATTCGTTTAAGGCCTGATGTTTGAACCCAGCGACACCATTTTTGAAGATATGGGTAGTGGGGGATGACCCTAGACATTCGCACCATTGGCCATCATGCCAAGCTAGTGCAAATTTGCCTTGATTGCCGCCCAGGGACCAGCTTTCGTTGGAGCCCATCCATGTCTCTCTTTCGTCATCGCGAATTGCTTTGAGCTTGTGAGCGATTTGAGAATTGGTAAGCGGGCGGTATGCCGAGACCCTGCCGCGGGCGGCGTCTAATTGATCGGCTTGACAAAACTGAACGGCCCCCGCGCAGTCAAGACCGATATGGCACAAGAGGGCGACGGGGTTGTTGGATGCAACATCATGATCGGTGGCAATAGCGCGACGCTGCTCTTGACTGTCGGGCAAAAGGCCAAATAGGAACGGGCGGACGATGTTATGGCCATACGTGCGATTGGAAAGCGGCATTGTTAGCGATAACGGTGCTCCGCGATAGGTTGGGGCGTATGCAAAGCTGCAGAGTCCATGCTCGTCTTGCCGGAGAGTGCCGGCGATTTCGCCACAAATGAGGGTCGCGAGTTCCATCTCTGCCATTTATTTCACAACCTTGCAGCCAAAGGAGAGGTTTGAAGTGCCGGAAAGGCCTTGCTCGGCTGCGATTTGGGCCAGCAAGGCACCATAGGAAGATGGCGTTCCTTGTCGAGTGGGTCGTCTGCCTACGCTTGGCTTTGGCAGGGTATTCGAGTTCGCGATAGGGAGGTTCACTATCGTCGTCGGATGTTCGGAGGGCGATGCGATGGAGTCGTTATCGCTTTGCGCGAAGAGACCTATGCCGAGTGCGTTAAAGACGGTCAGCAACTTGTCGAGCCGAATACCCGTGGCATCTCCCAGCTCGAGCGATGCGAGCAGGCGCTCCGAAACACCGGCCTTTTTAGCGAGGACGGCACGGGTGATCCCTTGCGCCTCGCGTGCCCGGCGCACGTAGACGCCAGCTTGGCGTGGTGTGGTGATGGGAAGGGTATCCACGGCGATCTCCTAACGTGCAGACTTTTGCATATCAGTATGACATGCAAAAGTCTGCATGAAAAGGCCTCATGCAAAACTCTGCATGAGGCCTCTATGTTGACGTTGAGCTTATGAGAGGCGTTTTTTATATCGCGAGAATCCCCAGATGCTCAAGCAAAATCTTAAGCCCAATGAGGATGAGCACGACGCCACCCACGATGGTGGCGGGTTTTTCGTAGCGCGCGCCAAAGGTGTGGCCGATCGCCACGCCGGCGACGGAGAAGATAAACGTTGTGATGCCGATAAGCGATACAGCGGGCACGATGTCGACCGAGAGTGCCGCAAACGAGATGCCCACGGCTAGGGCGTCGATTGAGGTGGCAATGGCGAGGATCAGGTACTCGCCCAGGTCAATCTTTTCGGCATCCTTGCCGTCGCCTTCATCCTCGTCCTCGGTAAAGGCCTCCCACAGCATTTTGCCGCCGATGAAGGCGAGCAGGATAAAGGCGATCCAGTGGTCGATGGGGCCGATGATGCCCATAAACTGACTGCCAAGCGCCCATCCGATTACGGGCATGCCGGCCTGAAAGCCGCCAAAGAACAGGCCGAGCACTACGGCGACCTTAAGGTTGATCTTTTTCATGCCGAGACCCTTGCAGATGGAAATGGCAAAGGCGTCCATCGAAAGGCCAACGGCGAGCAGCACGAGCTCGGCGAGTCCCATAGTCTGGCTCCCTCTCTGCGGGCGAACCCGCGTGTACTTCTGGCAGGGGAGCAACAAAAAAGACCCGTGGCGTACGCGTTGCGCGCACAGCCACGAGTCTCGTTCATTAAGGCAAGCCAGGCCGCATCGGCCAGTGTGTTGACTTACCGCGCCACCGGAGGCGAATCCGGTCACGCGACTACTCCCTCATTCATGTGAATACCGATGCTACCACATAAGCAGCCCATTTGGGTTGGGCTCTCAGCTGTGTTCGCTCATTCTGTAAGCATCGGATTTCGCAAGCGCCGCGGGGACAAACCGTGAGAAACTATTTAGCGTTTATGGAGCGTATACGATGGGAGCGATGCCTTGGATAAGAACGAGCTGCAAAAGCGTATGGAACAGGCCATCCGCCTGACGGCACCTGGTCAGCCGATCCGCACCGCCCTCGACATGATCATCGCCGGTCACCTGGGCGCCCTTATCTGCGTCGGCGACACCGAAAACGTGCTCGCTGCCGGTAATGACGGCTTCCCGCTCAACATTTCGTTCACCTCGAACCGTCTGTTCGAGCTCTCCAAGATGGACGGTGCCATCGTCATCGACGGCGACCTCACCCAGATCCTGCGCGCCAACTTCCACCTCAATCCCGACCCCTCGCTTGCCACGAGCGAGACGGGCATGCGTCACCGCACCGCCGCTCGCATGTCGGTGCTCACCGATGCCATCGTGATCTCGGTCTCGGCTCGTCGTGCCGTCGTTAACGTGTACGTTCACGGCAAGAGCTACGAGATCCAGCCCGTCACCACCATCATGAGCTCGGTCAACCAGCTCGTCGCCACGCTCCAGACCACCCGTCAGTCGCTCGATCGCTCCCTGCTGCGCCTGACGGCACTCGAGCTGGACGACTACGTCACGCTCGCCGACATCACTGGCATCTTCTCGAGCTTCGAGATCATGCAGCAGGCAAAGACCGAGCTTAAGGATTGCATCGTCAAGCTGGGCAACCAGGGCAAGCTCGTGCAGATGCAGCTCGAGCAGCTCGCCGGTTCCAGCATGGATACCGAATACGACCTGATGATCCGCGACTACGCGAGCGATTCCTCCGAGGCAAACGCCGAGAAGATTCGCGCCGAGCTCGCTCGCATGACGCCTAAGGACCTGTCCGACCCGCAGCATGTGGCGGCAGTTCTGGGCTATGACGACCTGGACGAGGACTCCGTCATGACGCCGCTGGGCCTGCGCACGCTTTCGCGTGTGTCCGTCGTGCGCGACGGCGTGGCCGAGAAGATCGTCGACGAGTACGGCTCGCTGCAGGAGCTCATGGACGACATCAGCGAGGATCCGGAGCGCCTAGGCGACTTTGGCGTCAACAACCCTGCCATTCTTGCGGACTCGTTGTACCGCATGAAGGGCACCAAACAGGGGAACGCATAATGGCGCCCGTATGCGCCGTGGTCGTTGCCGGTGGCAGCGGCCAGCGCTTTGGAAATCCCGGCGGCAAGCAGCTCGTTAACGTGGCGGGCCGTCCGCTCATGAGCTGGTCCATCCGCGCGTTCGATCGTAGCGACAAGGTCGGCCACATCGTGGTGGTGTGCCCTGCCGAGCGCCGTGCCGAGATGCGCCGCCTGGCCATCGACCCGTTTGACTATGACACGCCCATCAGCTTTGCCGATGCCGGCGCGACCCGCCAGGATTCCACCCGTGCCGGCGTGCATGCGGTTCCGGCGGGTTTCGAATATGTCGCCATCCACGATGGTGCTCGTCCGCTCATTACGACCGAGGCCATCGACCACGCTATCGACGTGCTCATGGGTGACCGCTCGCTCGACGGTGTCGTGTGCGGTCAGCCCGCGATCGACACGCTCAAGATCGTCGACGGCGATAATATCGTCGAGACGCCGCCGCGCGAGCTCTATTGGGCCGCGCAGACGCCGCAGATTTTTAGCGTCGACGCCATGAAGCGCGCTCACGCCGCTGCTATCGCCGAGGGTTTTATCGGTACCGACGATTCATCGCTGGTCGAGCGTATGGGCGGGCGCGTCCGCTGCGTCCAGAGCCCGCGCGATAACCTTAAGGTGACGGTGCCCGAGGACTTGCGTCCCGTAACCGCGATTCTGCTTGGCCGCATGGCCGAGGGAGAGGACCTTCCCCATGTTCAGTAACCTGCGCATTGGCCATGGCTACGACGTCCACCGTCTGGTGGAGGGGCGTCGATGTATCATCGGCGGTGTCGACATTCCCTACGAGCGCGGCCTGCTGGGCCACTCGGATGCCGATGTGCTCGCGCACGCCTTGGCCGACGCCATTCTGGGCGCCTGCCGCGGGGGAGACATCGGCAAGCTATTCCCCGACACCGATCCCGCCTACGAGGGTGCCGATTCGATGGTGCTGCTTGCCCGCGTGATGGACTATGCGCGCGAGCTGGGCTTTGAGTTTGTCGATGCCGATTGCACCATTGCCTGTCAGCAACCCAAGATCACCCCGCACCGCGATGCCATGCGCGCCAACCTCGCCCATGCCCTGGGCGTCGATGTCGAAAACGTGGGCGTCGCCGCCACTACGACCGAAAGGCTCGGTTGGGAAGGCCAGGGCGAGGGAATCGGCGCCTGGGCCGTCTGCCTGCTACAGAAAACCGTTAAGGAGTAACGAATGCGTATCTACAACAGCGCTACCCATAAAAAGGAAGAGTTCCAGCCCATCGAGTCCGGCAAGGTCCGCATGTACGTGTGCGGCCCCACGGTCTATGACAACATTCACATCGGCAATGCCCGCACGTTCATCAGCTTTGACGTGATTCGTCGCTGGCTCATCGCGAGCGGCTACGAGGTCACGTTTGCCCAGAACCTCACCGATGTCGATGACAAGATCATCAAGCGCGCCAACGAGCAGGGCCGTACGGCCGCCGAGGTCGCGACGGAGTTCTCCGACAAGTTCATCGGCGTTATGCGCGCCGCCAACGTGCTCGATCCCGATGTGCGCCCCCGCGCCACCAAGGAGATCGGCCCCATGATCGCCATGATCAAGACGCTTATCGAGCAGGGCCACGCTTACGCCGCCGATAACGGCGATGTGTACTTTGCCGTGCGCAGCGATCCCAACTATGGTCAGGTCTCGGGCCGCAACATCGACGACCTTATGGTTGGCGCGCGCATCGAGGAGAACGAGGACAAGAACGATCCGCTCGACTTTGCCCTGTGGAAGGCCGCCAAGCCCGGCGAGCCCAGCTGGCCGAGCCCCTGGGGCGAGGGCCGTCCTGGTTGGCACACCGAGTGCGCCGCCATGGTGCATCGCTACCTGGGTACTCCGATCGACATCCACGGCGGCGGCTCCGACCTTGCCTTCCCGCATCACGAGAACGAGTGCGCTCAGGCCACCTGCGCCTGGCACCAGGGCTTCTCCAACACCTGGATGCACACGGGCATGCTGCTGGTAGACGGCGAGAAGATGTCCAAGTCGCTCGGCAACTTCTTTACGCTGGCCGAGGTCCTCGAGCAGCACTCCGCTGCCGCCCTGCGCCTGCTGATGCTGCAGACGAGCTATCGCTCGCCGCTCGACTTTTCTTGGGAGCGCCTGGAGGGTGCCGAGAACTCGCTCACGCGTATCGCCGGTACGGTCGAGAACCTGCGCTGGGCCGCGAACCATGCGACGGCCGATGCCGATGTGGCTGCCGCCGAGGCATTTGCCGCCAAGGCCGCTGAGACTCGTGCTGCCTTTAAGGAGTGCATGGACGACGACTTTAACACCGCTGGTGCCATGGGTGCTGTCTTTGGCTTTGTGACCGAGTGCAACCAGTACCTGGAGCAGGCGGGCGACGCTGCCGACAAGGCCGCCGCGCTTGCCGCCGCCGACACGCTGGCCGAGCTGCTCGATACGCTTGGCGTTGAGCTCCCCGAGCCCAAGGTCGAGTTGCCGCTGGGCCTGCTGGGCGTTGCCGCCGGTTTGGTTGCCTACACGGGTGACGACGTGGACGAGGCCGCTGCCAAGATTCTCGAGGCCCGCGCCGAGGCCCGCGCCGCCAAGAACTGGGATCTGGCCGACGCCATCCGCGACCAGCTCAAGGATCTGGGCCTGACGATCGAGGATACTGCCGCTGGCACTCGTATTAAGAGTCTCTAGTATTTGTCGACCGTTCGAGGTGCGGCAGATTGCCTTGAAAGAGGAGGGCATAGACCTGGTGGTCATGCCCCACGATTGAAAGGCAAGGTGCCGTGGCTCGGACGGTCGATTCTTGTCCGTTATCTATTTAAGGAGGCCGTTTTATGGCCGACAATCGCAAGCGTGCACCGCGTGGAGGCAAGCAGGCTGCTTCTGGCTCGCGTCCGGGTCGCCGCAACGACCTCGCTGCCGCTCCCAAGGGCCAGCGCGATCGTACCCAGGCCGCACGTCCGCAGCGCGATCGCAACCGCGATGCTGTCCAGGTTCCCAAGGGCGAGTTTATCGAAGGTCGCCGTGCCGCCGCCGAGGCGCTGCGTACCGGCTTTCCCGTCAAGTGCGCGCTCATCGCTGAGGGCGGGGAGCGCGATGCCGCCTTGTCGCGCCTGGTCGACGACCTCAACGCCGCGGGCGTCCGCATTAAGTATGTGCCGCGCGCGCAGCTCGATGCGCTGTCGAGTCATGGCGCTCACCAGGGCATTGCGCTCGAGGTTGGTAACTTCCCCTATGCTGATGTTGCCGATATCCTCGACCGTGCGGGTGACGGTCCGGCGCTCGTCGTTGTGCTCGACCATGTGACCGACGACGGCAACTTTGGCGCCATCGTGCGCTCCGCCGAGGTTGTGGGCGCGGCCGGTGTCATCATTGCCAACAAGCGCGCTGCCGGCGTGACCGTTGGCAGCTACAAGACTTCCGCCGGCGCCGTCATGCATCTGCCTATCGCGCAGGTTCCCAATATCGCCCGTGCACTCGACGACCTCAAGGCCGCTGGCTTTTGGGTGGGCGGTGCCTCCGAGCACGCCGAGGGCAGCTGCTGGGATGCTCCCTTCGAGGGCCGCGTGGCGCTCGTCATGGGCTCCGAGGGCGACGGCATCTCGCGCCTGGTGCTCGAGAAATGCGACTTTTTGACCAAGCTTCCCCAGCGCGGCATGACCGAGAGCCTCAACGTGGCCCAGGCGACCACCGCACTGTGCTTTGAGTGGCTGCGCCGCAATGCCGGCGAGTTCATGGGGGAGGAGTAGCGCATGTCCAAGAAGAACCGCGCCAAGTCCAAGGCCAAGCGCTTTGGCGAGGGCTCGGCCAAGCCGATTGTTTCGGCCGCGACCTATGGCGTGGGCGGCAATGCGTTTGCGCAGGCCATCGCCGATCCGGTCTCGACGGTGCACTCCAGTAAGCCCGAGCTGCTGGTGGTCGACGGCTACAACGTGATCCACTGCACGCCGCGCTACGAAAAGCTCGTGTACGACCATTCCGACGATCCGTATTCCAGCGACGTTCACGATATGGCGCGCACTGCCCTCATCAACGACGTCGCCGCCTTTGCCCAGGGCCGCTACGAGGCCGTGATCGTGTTCGACGGCGCGGGCAATATCTCCAACGAGCGCCCCAACCTGCCGGCCCGTGGCGTGCGCATCGAGTTTTCGCCGACGGGCGTCTCGGCCGATACCGTGGTGCAGAAGCTCTGCATCGAGGCGCGCGAGGAAGGCCGCGCGTGCTCCGTGGTGTCGAGCGACGGCACGATCCAAGCCGTCGTCATGGGCAAGGGCGTTACGCGCATCTCGAGCCGTATGCTGGTGGACGAGATCAAACAGATCGATAACGACGTTCACGAGGCAGAGGAAGCTCCGCAGATCAAGATGACCCTGGGCAGTCGCCTGAGCCCCGATGCCCTGGCCAAGCTCAAGGCCCTGCGCGGGAGGTAGGTAGACCTTCAATGGGGGCTACTTTCTCGATTGACCAACCAACTGGTTTGTAATCAGTGGGTTGCAGGTCGGCCTCGCCAAAACGAATAGTTTTTGGTTCTGGCGAACAGATAAAACTATTCGTTCTGACGAAGGGTTTTGAGATGTGGTCGGTCAAAGGGTCTGTTGCGCCCCGTCCGCAATTCCTTTATTCTTAACTGGCTTCGCGCGAAAGCGCCAAGTGTGCCAGTGTGGCGCAACGGTAGCGCAACTGATTTGTAATCAGTGGGTTGCAGGTTCGATTCCTGTCACTGGCTCCATGAGAGTTTCGGGCTCTGTTCCTTATGGGACAGGGCCCGTTTCTTTTTAGGTGGTGTGCCATTGGGTCAGCGCCCATTCCGTTTTCGGTTTGTCTCAATCTGTAACACGAAGAGGCTGAAAACCCTCCTTATAGTTACAGATTGAGACAATGCCAAGGGATGGCCGATAACATCTCAATCTGTAACACGAAGAGGCCGAAAACCGTTCTAGCTGTTACAGAATGAGACGTAAGCTGGGGTCTCTGCGAAACATCTCGATCTGTAACAGATAGGGGAGAAAATGTTCTCTAAATGTTACAGATTGAGACAAAGGCCGGACCGGTCCCAGTCATCCTGGTCGAGCGAGGATTTCCGGACATACGAGCGTGGAAAATCTCCCGCCTGGAGGCTGTGCGTGGATAATCTCCCACTTTGGGCTCGAAGCCACGCAAAAAGCGGGAGATTATCCACGCT
>CABUMZ010000046.1 GCA_902492825.1 uncultured Collinsella sp. | reverse complement strand
ATGATGCGGCCGGGCTTGACGACGGCCACCCACTCCTCGGGATTACCCTTACCAGAACCCATGCGAGTCTCGGCGGGCTTCTTGGTGATGGGCTTATCGGGGAAGATCGTGATGTAGACACGACCGCCACGCTTCATGTAGCGGGTCATGGCAATACGAGCGGCCTCGATCTGACGGTTGGTGATCCAATGGGCCTCGAGAGCCTGGATACCAAACTCGCCGAAATGCAGCTCGGTATTACCCTTGGCCTGGCCCTTCATGGAGCCACGCTGCACCTTGCGGTGAAGAATACGCTTAGGGGCAAGCACTACTGACCCCTCCTCTCGGAGTTACGACGACGAGGACGGGAAGAGCCCTCGAGTGCAGGGTTGGGAACAGGCTGGCCCGGGAGCTTCTCGCCCAGGTAGATCCAGACCTTCACGCCGCAAGCGCCCATGGTGGTGCTGGCGACAGCCGTGCCGTAGTCGATCTTGGCACGGAGGGTGTGCAGAGGCACGCGACCCTCGCGGTACCACTCACGACGGCCCATCTCGGCACCGCCGAGACGACCGGAGCACTGGATACGGATGCCCTTAGCGCCGGCCTTGCGGGCGGACTGGACAGCCTTGCGCATAGCGCGACGGAAGGCAACGCGGCCCTCGAGCTGCTCGGCGATAGACTGAGCAACGAGGTTGGCGTCGAGCTCGGGGCGCTTGATCTCGACAACGTCGACGGAGAGCTGGCCCTTGGAGACGCCAGCGACCTTCTCGAGCTCGGTACGGAGGGTATCGATCTCGGCACCCTTCTTACCGATGACAACGCCGGGGCGAGCAGTGAGGATGATGACCTTCACCTTGTCGCCAGCGCGCTCGATCTCGACGCGGGAGACAGCTGCGCGGGAAAGACGCTTCTCGAGGTACTTACGAATCTCGAGATCGTTACCGAGGGTCTTAGCGTAATCCTTCTCTGCGAACCAGCGGGAGCGCCAGTTCTCGGTGATGCCAAGACGGAAGCCGGTGGGGTAGACTTTCTGACCCATACAGCTTTACGCCTCCTTTCGAGGAGCAACGACGACGGTGATGTGGGAAGTACGCTTCAGAATGCGAGAAGCGGAACCCTTGGCGCGGGGACGGATGCGCTTAAGCGTCGGACCCTCGTCAACATAGGCAGCGGCGACAACCAGGTTGTCGGCACGCAGACCGTTGTTGTTCTCGGCGTTCGCAACGGCGGAACGGAGAACCTTCTCGACATCCACGGCGACGGCGCGGTCGCAGAAGTGGAGGATGTCGAAGGCCTGAGCGACAGGCTTGCGGCGGATCAGATCGACCACCAGGCGGGCCTTGCTGGGGGAAACACGCACGTACTTAGCGACGGCGCGAACCTCGGTGGCCTCAGTTTCAATAGACTTAGTTGCCATTTACGGTTAACCCCCTATTTGGCCTTGTGGCCACGGAACGTACGAGTCGGCGCGAACTCGCCGAGCTTGTGACCAACCATGGACTCGGTAACATACACGGGCACATGCTTGCGGCCGTCGTGGACGGCGATGGTGTGACCAACCATCTCGGGGAAGATGGTGGACGCGCGGGACCAGGTCTTCACGACGTCCTTCTTGCCAGCCTCGTTCATCGCGGTGATACGCGAGAGAAGGCGAGTCTCCACGAACGGGCCCTTTTTGAGACTTCTGCTCATAAGTGCTTTCTCCTAAAACTCGGTATCCGAAATTACTTCTTACGGCGACGAATGATGTGCTGGTTCGAGACCTTCTTCTTCTTGCGCGTACGAAGGCCCTTCGTCGGCTTACCCCAGGGGGTAACGGAGGGACGACCAGAGGTGTGGTTCTTGCCCTCGCCACCGCCGTGCGGGTGGTCGACAGGGTTCATGACGGTACCGCGGACGGTCGGGCGCACGTTCATGTGACGCTTACGGCCGGCCTTGCCGATGACGATGTTGGAGTGATCGGCGTTGCCGACCTCACCGACGGTGGCGCGGCAGGTAACGAGGATGCGGCGCATCTCGGAGGAAGGCATACGGACGATAGCGTACTTGCCCTCCTTACCCATCAGCTGGCAGGAGTTACCGGCGGAACGGGCGATAGCAGCGCCCTTGCCCGGCTGGAACTCGACGGCATGGATGAGCGTACCGACGGGGATGTCGGCGAGGGGCAGAGCGTTGCCCGGCTTGATGTCGGCGTCAGAACCGGACATGATGGTCTGACCGACCTCGAGGCCCTTGGGGGCCAGGATGTAGCGCTTCTCACCGTCAGCGTAGTGCAGCAGAGCGATGCGAGCGGAACGGTTCGGATCGTACTCGATCGTGGCAACCTTGGCGGGCACGCCGTCCTTGTTGCGCTTGAAGTCGATCACGCGGTAACGACGCTTCACGCCGCCGCCCTGGTGGCGGGTGGTGATGCGGCCGTTGTTGTTACGACCGGCCTTCTTGGGCAGGGGCTCGAGAAGAGACTTCTCGGGCTTGGTGCAGGTGATCTCGGAGAAGTCGGAGATCGTCTGCCAACGCCTACCAGCGGAGGTCGGCTTAAGGTGCTTTACAGCCATTACAATCCCTTTCAATAGGAATCCGTTAGCCATCGCAGACAGGGATTCGAGGTTCTGCCTCGGGTGCGATGACACCGGACGTATACACGGTTCCGGGCGTGTCCATTTAATACGCCCAAAACCTTGAGCTCCCGCCTCCCCTATTTGGGAGGCATGAGCTCACTCAACAGCAGCGAGTCTTAGGCCTGGTTGCCAAAGACCTCGATGGTGTCGCCCTCGGCCAGCGTGACGATGGCCTTCTTCCAAGAACGGGTCTTGCCGGCGACATAGCGCACGCGCTTGGTCTTGGGCTTGACCGTCAGGGTGTTCACGCGAACGACCTTGACGCCGAAGATCTCCTCGACAGCGTCCTTGATCTGATACTTGTTAGCATCCTTGGCGACCTCGAACGTATACTTGTTCAGCTCCATGCCGGAGAAGGAACGCTCGGACACGATCGGACGGATGATGATCTCGTGGGCGGTCATTTATGCAAGCACCTCCCCGAAGTGAGCGGCGATGTCGGCGGGCATCAGCACAGCGTTGTTGTTGACGAGATCGTAGGTGTTGGCCTCGTCAGCGGTGATGATGAACGTCTTGGGAATGTTGCGGAACGACAGGTAGGCGTTGACGTCCTCATCGCGAACAATGATGGTCAGACGCTTGCCCTCAAGGCCGAGAGCCTTGAGCATGGCGACGGCAGCCTTGGTGGAAGGCTTCTCGAAGCCGTAGTCGTCGACGAGCACGAGCTCGCCATCGGCCAGCTTGGCGGACAGCGCGGAGCGCATAGCCAGCTTGACCTCCTTGTTGTTCATACGCTTGGCGTAGGAACGGGGCTTGGGGGCGAAGACAACGCCACCGTGACGCCACTGGGCAGCACGGATGGAACCCTGGCGGGCACGGCCGGTGCCCTTCTGACGCCAAGGCTTCTTGCCGCCACCGGAAACCTCAGAGCGGCCCTTAGCGGACTGGGTGCCCTGACGCCAAGAGGCCATCTGGCACTTGACGATGTGGTGCATAACGTGGATGTTCGGCTCGATGCCGTACACCTCAGCGGCGAGCTCGGCCTCGGCGACCTTCTTGCCCTCGCTGTTCTTAACTTCAAACTTTGCCATTTAAGTGTTCTCCTTGGTATGACGCTGGGCTAAATGGGCTGGGCCCTTAGGCCATACGGATGGCGACGAGACCATTCTTGGCACCCGGGACAGCGCCCTTGACCAAGATGAGGTTCTGCTCGGCATCGATGCGGACAACGGAAAGGTTCTTGACGGTAACGCGCTCGTTACCCATGTGACCGGCCATCTTGACGCCCTTGAGGACGCGCGCAGGATAGGCGCACTGACCGATAGAACCGGGGTGACGCTGGAAGTGAGAACCATGCGTCATAGGACCGCGGCGCTGACCCCAGCGCTTGATGCGACCCTGGAAGCCCTTACCCTTGGAGGTACCGATGACGTCGACCTTCTCGACATCAGCGAAATCAGCGACGGTGACGACCTCGCCGACCTTGTGCTCCTCGCCGTTCTCGACGCGGACCTCACGAAGGAAGCGGACAGGCTCGACGCCGGCCTTGGCGAAGTGACCAGCCATGGGCTTGTTCACGTTCTTGGCCTTGATGTCGCCGAAACCGATCTGGACGGCGTCATAGCCGTCGGTTGCCTGAGTTTTAACCTGCGAGACAGCGCAGGGGCCAGCCTGGATGACCGTGACGGGAACGACGTTGTCGTCCTCGTCCCAAACCTGGGTCATGCCAATCTTGCGGCCGAGAATCATGCTGATCAAGATATGATCCCAACTCTCGCGTGGTCTTGGGACAATGCGTACACCACCGAGCGTACGCCCCTAGAGGACCACTACTTACACGACGTGCTCCCCAGCCTTGTATTTCGCCCGGACTACCTGACAACCCTATTAAGCAGGCATTTTGTCCAGCCAGAATACTCCCCTGGTTACACACAGCTGTTTAGTATACACGGCTGCGGGCGTATCCATCGAGATTCATATTTCACTCACATTGTTTACGCAGGTAAAGTGCGTGGCACGTTCCCAGTGTGCGGCGGAGGGGGCGGGCCTGAGACATATTAAGGTTGCTGCTCTACAGTCCTGCTCACGACGGAGAGCACATTAAGTGCTCTCCTGTTCGTGCGGAACTCGCGACAACCTTAATATGTCTCAGGCCCGCCCCCTCCGCCGCACACTGGGAACGCCACGTTGATGTCTGCTTAACTCTGCTCGCTCAGGCTAATGACTTTGTTGAGGGTCCACAATTTGTTGCAAGGTGAACTTGCATTGGGGCGTATCGTCCTCTTCTCGCGCATCGTCAAAACCGAAGATCATGATGGCGCAGTTGGGGAGTTTTGTTGGGAGCTCAAAGCCCTCTGGGGCTGCGGCCTTGATAAATTGGCGGCTGGCGCTGCCGTGGCTTACTGCTAGGAGGGTTTCGATGCCCTCGGAGCCCATGAGATTGGTGAGGGCGCCTACCATGCGTTCTTGCAGTGCGCGGCTTCCTTCTCCTCCGAAGGGGACCAGGTCCTCGCCCGGATCCCAAACGTCGGTGGGCAGGGCGTCGTGGGGGCCTTCTTCGAAGGTGCCGTAGCTGCGCTCGATAATGCCTTCACAGGGCTCGACTGCGGCGTCCGGACCGAGGAGTTCGCATGCGACAAGACTTGCCGTGTCCATGGCTCGGCCTAAGGGTGATGAGACCACTTTGTCGGGGACGACGCTGTGGGCTTTGAGCCATGCGGCCGCTGCCCGTGCCTGCTGACGGCCCAGATCGGTGAGCGGTGAATCACAGCGACCCTGGACGAGCTTTTTGACGTTGAATTCCGTCTGGCCGTGGCGGAGTAGGTATAGGCGCTTCATGCTCTCCTCTTCTGTATAACTTGCTTTGCCGGCACAGCCCTACTCGTGGGTATGCCCTACGTAGTCTTCGTCGATCGTAATCTTGGCAATCGACTTGGGATATTCCGATTCGACCCGTTGTGCCAGCGCGTGCTTTAAGTCTTCGGCACTCATCTGCAGATCCGAGGGACGCACGCAGTCAAAGATCACATTGGTGTGCGTGGGGCCCGGTACGCAACGCAAGTCGTGGATCGAGAGGCGGCTATCAATCTCCTGGGCCATGGCGTTAATGCGCAAACGCATGCTCGCCACCTTTGGATCGTCGGTCACGATGGGGTCGTAATGGAGCGTGACGATCATACCGTCTTCGTTCCTAAACGACTGCTCGATGTTATCGAGCGTGTCGTGACTTTCCAGCGGGCTGGCCTCGGCCGCCATCTCGGCGTGCGCACTTGCAAACTTCCTGCCCGGACCGTAATCGTGAACCATAAGGTCGTGGACGCCCAAAACGCCGGGGTAGCTCATGATCTTGTCTCGGATATGTTTGACCAGCTTGGGATCGGGCGCCTGGCCCAAAAGCGGGCTCACCGTATCCTGAATGAGCTCAAAACCGCTCCAGCCGATATAGGCGCCAACGGCAAGGCCGACCCATGCGTCAAGATTGATATGCGTCACCTGGGAAACAATTGCGCACGCCAGCACGGCGCCCGTGGCTAGGACATCGTTTTTGGAATCCTGAGCGGTCGCATGCAACGTCTCGGACTCAATGCGGTCACCGAGCTTTTGGTTGAGGGCCGCCATCCACAGCTTTACAACCATCGAAAGTGCCAGGACTGCCACCAGGGCAAGCGAGAACTCGACAGGCTCCGGGTTGACGATACGCTCCACCGAGGACTTCACCAGTTCGATGCCAATAAGCAGCACGAGCGCCGCCACAACCAGACCCGAGAGATACTCGTAGCGGCCATGACCGTAAGGATGCTCGGGGTCTGCTGGCTTGCCCGCCAGCTTAAAGCCAAGCACGCTCACGATGTTCGAGCTAGCATCGGACAGATTATTCATGGCGTCCGCCACAATCGAAACCGATCCCGACAGCACGCCAATTACGCCCTTCGCAGCGCATAGTGCCACATTGGCGAGAATACACACCACGCCCGTCAACGTGCCCACGCGCGCACGGTCGCCCTGCGCACGCTTAACAATCCACTCGACCATCTACATCCGCTCCCACGGTACTACCTATATATCTATTGCTCAAACGGATTGTAGTGTAGCCACTTTGCCCCACAGATACAAAAAGGCCGCAACCCACACGGGCCACGACCTTGGAATGTGCCATGCGGGACTGCCCCTTTGTCGATCGATTTATGCGCTTGCTTCGGCCGTGCTCTTCGAGGTTTCGCGCGAATCGGCCCCGTCTTCTGTCGCCTGCCCCTTCGCCGGCACCACGCCAAAGCAGTAGCTCAGCGCCGCAGACACCGCAAATGCCACACCGCCGGCGGCGCAGCACCACAGCAGGTTCGAGATGCCGCCCGTGGCAAAGCCAATGACCATGAGGACATTCGTCATGCCGATGGTATAGGCCGTAACGTGGCCCACGGCCGCAACAAGGCCTCCGACGGCGCCGCCAATGGCCATGCACGTCAGGCACCTGCCATATTTAAAGCCGCAACCGTACAGCGCCGGCTCGCTTACGCCGCCAAGAACACCCGAGATTGAATAGCCCAGCATGAGCGCCTTCTCGTCCTTATCCGCAACGCGAAGCGACGCGCCAAAGGGCATGCCCCAAACGGCGAACGTTGCCATCGTCGCGGCGATCAGAATGCACGAATCCGTTCCCACACTCATAAACTGCGCATAGGCGAGCGATAGGACGACGTTGCTGACGCCCGCGATCTTAAGGAACTCCCAGCTGGCGGCAAGCCCCATGAGCGTGAGCAGCGACACGATGCCACCGGAATTGCCAAGCATAAACATAAGCTGGCCCAACAGCATGCCTAGATAGCTGCCCGCCGGCGCCGTAATACACAGCGAAACCGGAACCATGACAAGCATGGTTGCAAACGGAACGAACGAAAACGTCACGGCCTTAGGGATAACGCGCTGAAAGAAACACTCCACTCGCCATAGCACGGGCACCGAAATGAGAACCGGAATAACAGTTGTCGTGTAATCGTTGACCGGCGCGGGAAGCAGACCATACACGGAAGTCATCGATGCCCCCGTCGTCGATGCGGCATCGACGAGCTTAAGCAGGTCGGGCGCAATCAATACGCCGCCCAACATCATGCCCAACTGCTCCGAGCAACCGAGCTGGCGGGCGGCGGCCCACCCAAGATAAATGGGCAAAAAGTAGTAGCCGGCGTTATAGAGCCAACTGTAGAACAGGCGATAGATTTCGGAATCGGCAGACCACAGGCCCAGCATGCCTTCGCCCATAATGACGGCGACGGTGCGGAACAATGCCGCGCAGACAATAAACGGCAGCGCCGACATCATGCTTTTGGACAGATAGTCCACCACGGCCATGGCGTTTGATGAAACCGTCGTTGTAAACGAGGTGTTAGAAACTTGTGACATGGAACGCCTTTCCCAATGTGACATGCGGGCTGTCCCTTTGTCACATCGTGCGGTACCGACCGATTGCGCGGTACTTTTCGTAGCGGAGGTTTGTGAGGGTCGCGTCGTCGAGCTGCCCAAGCGTATCGAAGGCATCAAATGCCGAGGATATGACGGCGCCGGCGATCTCCTCATGCGACAGGCCCCTATCGTCAACGATGCCGTCGATGATGCCGAGCGCCAGCAGATCGGGGGCCGTGAGCTTAAGCGCCTCAGCGGCCTCATTCGCGCGCTCGGTATCCTTCCACAGGATCGACGCACAGGCCTCGGGGCTCACGACCGAATAGGCCGAGCTCGAGAGCATCAGGATGCGGTCGGCCACGGACAGCGCCAGCGCGCCACCAGAGCCGCCCTCGCCTGTCACCACCGAGACAATCGGCGTCTTAAGGCCGCTCATCTCCATGAGATTCTGGGCAATCGCCTCGCCCTGGCCGCGCTCCTCGGCACCGATGCCGCAAAACGCGCCCGAAGTATCAACCAGGCACAGAACCGGCCGGCCAAATTTCTCGGCTTGGTGCATCAGGCGACGTGCCTTGCGGTAGCCCTCGGGATGTGCCATACCAAAGTTGCGACGCATGCGCTCTTTGGTCGTGGTACCGCGCTCGATGGCGATAACCGTCACGGGCCGCCCGTCTTTCCAGCCGATGCCGCCCACCACGGCAGCATCGTCGCCAAAGTAGCGGTCGCCGTGCAGCTCCACAAATCCATCCAGGCCCAGCGAGATCATCTCACCCGCCGTGGCGCGATCTGCCGAGCGGGTCTGCTTAACAATCTCGAGCGCGGTTTTTGGTGCCGTCGAGCGCTTAAACAAGTGTCCCAGCTTTTTGCCGCGGCGACCCGCATGCACGATCTCATGTGGCGCCCCCAGGCCGGGCGCGTGCCCTTCGTGCAGCGCCAGCAGCTCGCCTACCGTGAGCGCAATCTCACCACGCGGAACAACGGCATCGCAAAAGCCGTGCTCCAGCAAAAACTCGGAACGCTGGAATCCCTTGGGCAGACGCTTGTGCATGTTCTGCTCGATCACGCGCGGGCCGGCAAATGCCGTCAGGGCATCGGGCTCGGCCAGGATAATGTCGCCCTCCATGGCGAAGCTCGCGGTTACGCCTCCGGTCGTAGGATCGGTGAGCACCGTGATATACAGACCGCCCGCCTCGCTGTGGCGCCTAACCGCCGCAGAAATCTTGGCCATCTGCATAAGCGATGTCACGCCCTCTTGCATGCGCGCACCGCCCGAAACGGTAAAGCCGACAACTGTCAATCCCAGCTCGGTCGCACGCTCAAATGTGCGACAGATCTTCTCGCCCACCACGGAGCCCATCGAGCCCATCATAAAGTTGGCATCCATAAAGAAGAGTGCCGTATCGCAGCCGCGGATTTTGCCCCTGCCGCACACAACGGCATCTCGCTCGCCCGAACGCTCGCCCGCGCTCTTGAGCTTGTCGGCATAGCCGGGAAACGAGAGGAAGTCCTCCGACACCAGATTGGCATCCCATTCCTCAAACGTGCCCTCGTCGACCGTCATGCGCATGCGCGCGCGACCGCTCACGCGAAAGTGTTTGCCGCAACGAGGGCAGACCTCGAGGTTGTCGTGCAGGCGTGTCTCATCGATCACACGGCGGCACTCCGGGCACTTGATAAACACGTGGCGCGCGGGAAACTCGGCGCACGACTCGGTTATCGGCCCCTCAAGGACGTTGACCGTCTTCGCTTTTCTATTCATCAGCATAGAGATGCCCCATCAGATCGGTGTGATACATGCCCGACAAGAACTCGTCGTTTGCCAGCACGTCGAGCTGAAGCTCGCTGTTTTCGCTCACGCCCTCAATCACGAGCTCGCCCAGGGCCGAGCGCATCTTGCGAATGGCGCCGTCACGCGTGGGCGCACACACGATGAGCTTGCCGAGCATGGAGTCGTAGTACGGCGGAACTTTCGCACCGGTAAACATGGCGGAATCCCAGCGCACGCGCGGACCACCCGGCACACGCAACGCGGTGACCGTTCCGCATGACGGCAGAAAGTCCGGCGTTTCGGCATTGATGCGGCACTCCATGGCGTGGTTGCGGACCGGCACGTCCTCCTGCTCAAAGGGCAGAGGCTGGCCGGCCGCCACGCGCAGCTGCCACTTGACCAGATCGGTATCGGTCACAAACTCCGTAACCGGATGCTCCACCTGCAAGCGCGTGTTCATTTCCATAAAGTAGAAATTGCCGTCGTCCGAGTACAAAAACTCGATGGTGCCGGCCCCCTCGTAGCCGACGGCACGAGCCAGGTCGCGCGCGGCCTTGTGCATGCGCGCGCGAATATCATCGCGTCCGTCGAGGCACGGCGCGGGGCTCTCCTCGATCAGCTTTTGGTTGCGACGCTGCACCGAGCACTCGCGCTCGCCGAGCGAAAACACATGGCCCTGCTTATCGGCCATAATCTGCACCTCAACGTGGTGCGCCGGCGCGACGAACTTCTCCATGTAGCACTCGCCGTCACCAAAAACGGCCTCACCCTCGGCACGCGCCTCGATGAACGCCTTTGCCGCATCTTCCACGCGTTCGACCTTGCGAATGCCGCGACCGCCACCGCCGGCACGCGCCTTAATGAGCACGGGGCAGCCAATGCGCCCGGCCTCGGCCGTTGCCTCCTCGGGACTTTTGAGCAAATCGCAGCCCGGCACGATGGGCACGCCCGCAGCAGCGGCCGTTCGGCGTGCGGCGTCCTTGTCGCCCATGCTGTCGATGACCTCAGCCGAGGGACCGACAAACGCCAGACCGTACTTGTCGCAGTCGCGCACGAAGCTCGCCTTCTCGGAAAAGAAGCCGTAGCCAGGATGGATCGCCTTTGCCCCCGACTTCACGGCACAGGTGAGCACGGCATCGTCGTTGAGGTAGCTCTCGGCAAGACGCGGGCCGCCGATGCAATACGCCTCGTCGGCAAGCTGCACGTGCAGCGCGTCCGCATCGGCCGTGGAGTAGACGGCGACGGTCTTGATGCCCATATCGCGGCACGCGCGGATAACACGGACCGCAACTTCGCCGCGGTTGGCGATGAGCACTTTGTCGAACATGAAGCCTTCCTTAACTTTCGTGCATGAGTGCAAAAGACATATCGGCGCGGCAGCAAACCTCACCGTTGACGCTCGCAGTACCCGTCGCAAAGCGGAACGGCCCGCGCGCACGCGTGATGGAGCACACCAGATCCACCGTGTCGCCTGGGCGCACCGGACGCTTAAAGCGCACCTTGTCCAGACTCGTGTAGAACGGCGTCGCGCCGCGCGCCTCCTCATCGCCCATCAGCAGCACGCAGCAATTCTGGGCGAGCATCTCGCACTGAATCACGCCGGGGACGACCGGGTTTCCCGGAAAATGTCCCTGCAAAAAGTACTCATCGCCCGTAATCGTGATCTTGCCGTGGGCCTCGTCGCCCACCAGCTCGGCTTCGTCGAGCAAAAGCATCGGCTCGCGATGCGGTAACAGCTTCTTGAGCTCTTCTTTGTTCATGGATATCACCTATCCGATCCTCATGAGGCAGCTGCCAAACTCCACGAGGTCGCCGTCGGCCACGCAGATCTCGAGCACCTCGCCATCCGCCTCTGCCGTCACCTCGTTGAGAACCTTCATGGCCTCGATAATGCAGAGGGTCTCGCCGGCCTTGACCTTGGAGCCCACGTGCACAAACGGCTCGTCGCCCGGCGCAGGGGCAGCATAGAAAACGCCGACCATGGGAGCGGTCACCTCGGTGCCCTTGGGCTCCGGTGCGGCGGCAGGTGTCTGAGCGGCGGGTTCTGGTGCGGCGGCAGGCATGGCGACAGGAGCCACCGACGGAGCAGTCACGGCACCCGGCATAGGCATGGGCACGGCAACCGGCTGCGCGGTGCTCGCGCGCTCGAGTTCGACCGCAGTGCCATCGGGCTCCTCAACGCGCACGCGCGTGAGGCCGCGGTCCTCCATAACATCGGCTATCTCGGCAAGTCTTTTGGAATCCATGCTCTAGCTCCTCGTATATCTACGCAGCGCGATGGCAGCGTTGTGGCCGCCAAAGCCCAGGTTGGTCGAAAGCGCCCAGGTAAGGTCGGCGCGAACCGCGCGGTTGGGCGTGTAGTCAAGATCGCAGGCGGGGTCGGGCGTGTGGTAGTTAATGGTCGGCGGCACCACGCCCTGCTCGAGCGCCATGGCACAGGCCATGACCTCGATGGCACCCGTGGCACCGATCATGTGCCCCGTCATCGACTTGGTCGACGAGACATGTGCGGCGCGCGCCGCATCCTCGCCGAGCGCTCGCTTGATGCCCGCCGTCTCGGACGAATCGTTGAGCTTGGTCGAGGTGCCGTGGGCATTGATGTAGAGGCCCTCGGAAAGCTTGACGTCGCCCTCGGCCACCGCCAGCGATATCGCACGGGCAATGCCGGCAGCCTCGGGATCGGGGCTCGTGATGTGGTAGGCATCATCGGTGTTGCCGTAGCCCACGACCTCGGCATAAATGTGCGCACCGCGCGCCTGCGCATGTTCCATGCTCTCGAGCACCAGCACGCAGGCGCCCTCGCCCATCACAAAGCCGTCGCGGTC